>DASPXY010001313.1:0-5814 GCA_035637055.1 Gemmataceae bacterium
TATCCATGCCCAACGAAGGCTTCACCCCGCCTGCGCTCGCCGCTTCCGCTCATTGGAACATCTCCGCGATGCCATACAGTAGTTTGGTCTGACCGGCACCAGTCCACACCTGTCTGTATATGCACCGAGCCCGGTCTGCAGATTTGCCGGAGCCAGTCACCCTCGCACAGCATCGAGACCAGTTGCCCGCCCTGACCGGGTTCCGGACAGAAGCGCCCGGGTGGGATGCTCCCGCGCCCCACCCACCCCGTCAAGCGAAATCCCGCCAGCGCTGCGGGAGGCAGCGGCCTATCCCTGCCGTCTGCGCTCGCCTGACGCCGTCCTGGACGCAGGGCGCGCCGTCGGTGACGGCGCACGCTGCGGTAGGAACGTGTCGCACCAGCACTTGGTTCGGGATCAACTCCTCTTTGACTCAAGTGGCGCAAGTGTCATTCCAGGGCTCAGAGAATGCCAAGTCATTTGGGAGTGGGCGGTGAACGACCCTGCTCCCGTTCACAGCACCCGGTAGGTCTTGTCATCCAAGTAGATCATGGCCACCGGGTGCCCCGGCCGCACCTCCGGCTCGCAATAGGCCGCTGTGTAGACACAGACTGCCCGCCCGGTGAGCCTCGTCCCGGACGGGGCGGTGAAAGTATACTCCGTCGTCACCGTCGCCTGCACCCACGGCGCACCCCCACCGCCTGCGGTTGGCTCGGTGCATCCCGTCGAGGTGACGGCCGAGTACGCCGCCACCTCCCCGAGGATCACCCGCCCGTTCCGGAGCAGCCGGTACTCGCGCCTTGACTCCGACCAGCCCCAGGCGAGGAACAACGCCGCGGCCCCGCACAGCCCCAACTCGGCGAAAACGATCTGGGCCACGTTGAACGCGTGGAACGTGGCCCTGTCCACCGCCAGCCAGACCCCGATGCCGGCGATTCCCGCGGGGATGAGGAACGGCCCGGCCATCAGGACGAAGACGTCCCACCGGGAGACGCGCCGCGGCGGCTCCGCGAGCAGCGGGGCGTTCCTGCGGTCGATCAGGTACGGCGCGGTGGGCAGCTGTCCTGCGGGATGCGGCGAGTTCGTTGGCCCCCAGAGAAAATGGGTTCGCATGATGGCTCCGAGCGCTGGGCGCCCAAGAGAATATCTGGGTTCTGCTCCCCGTCACGGAGACTGTACCGGATTGGTAACTGCCTGCAGTGGCCGTTTTCGCCCATTCCCCTGGCGAACGCCACCGTTGAGCTGCCGGCCGCGCCTGCCGGGACAGCAGGCTCCTGCGCGGGGCTTGGGGCACGGGCGGTCAACTCCAACGCCAAGTGCGGCCGGACGACGCACGGATGGTCCCGCGCCCCACCCACGCCGTCAAGCAAAATCGGCAGGGGGACGCCGAACCGCGGCACGACATCCGCGCTCGCCTGACGCGATCCTGGCGCACGCGCGGGCCGGTTTCTCCTTGCACCGCGCCCGCCGGCGCGTTCTCATGACCGTGGCCGCGGTGTTCGCTCCTTGGAGAGGTGGTACTTGCCAGAGATCGAGGCCGCGGCCTTCCTCTCCCAGCCAGTCGCTGCTGCTGCCGACCCTCGCTTCCCTTCCGGCGCTCTTGCCGGCGCTGCCTGGCGAGCGTAGATGTCTTCGGCCTCCCTCCCGAACCCACCTGCTTTGACCGCCTCCGCTCTCTGCTCGGTTGGTGACTTCTCTGTCGAACCCATCACCTCTCGCCGGAATCTCCCTGCATCTTCCCGCTACCGATCCACCGCCGCGCCCTGCCGGTGCGGTAGACTCCACGGTGCGCCATGATCTCACCACCCTGCAGGAGCCAGCACCGTGTCCTACTACACCGAGGAGTTCCTCCACGACAGGTTCCTCGCCACCGTCCACACTGAACTTCACCTGCGCCACGTCCCCTTCGACCGCAGAGAGTTCACCGAGTATATGGCGGCCATGAAGCCGCTGGTCATGCCGGAGGGGGACAACCCCGCCTGGTGGGCGGACACCTTCCTGGAGGCGACGCGGGGCAAGCGGCACGAGGTGGGGTGAGGGAGCACTGGTGTGCGCCTCACTCGGCTGCGGCACCAGGCTTCGCCTCCTACTATTCGCTCCGCAGGTGGGGCACTCGTTCGGTTTCACTTCCCTCCTTTGAGACCGATCCTTGGTTGCAGGAGAGGTGCTGCGTACCAGCGGATGTTGCTGCAGGCGCGGCAACCAAGCAGCGTACCGACGAGCGCAGGAAGAGTGACCGACCAAAGCCCGCGCGTTTACTACTTCTTGCGCGGCCCCAAGCGGCCATCCTCACCGCACTCCCAGGACCGCCACCAAACGCGAACCCGAAGGCTTTCCCTTGAAGGAAAGCCGCAAAGGCTCCACCACCCCCGCCCGTCAGTCCTTCCCCCACAGGAGAACGCTGAGAGGATCGGGTGCGAAGGGATCGATCTCCTCCCACGGGCGAGGTCCCGGAGAGGTGAACACCGCGTCCACGACCTGGGCGGACCGGGACGGGGCCGGAACCGGACTCAGGGCAGGCGCGGTCCGCCCAAGCGGGTACGGGACGGCAGCAGGGGCAGGGGAGCTGCCGGCAGACCTCCCGCCAGCTCGCCCGGCAGGGTCGTCGAGGAACAAGACCGCCTGACTGGTCTCCGAGGCGACAGGGCCCTCGGACAGGGCGGGAAGGCCTGCGGGGGCGCTCGCCGCGCTGGCCGTCACCACGCCTGCGCCACTGCCGGTCAGTTCGACCGCATCGACGTACCAGTAATCCCCCGTGTTGCTCATCTGGGAGTCGAAGGCAATCCGGTAGTTGCTGGTCATCATCCCGGGCAGACTGATCTGGTAGAAGTGGTACAGGTTGTCGCTGTGGGCCCGCGTGAAGGTGTAGACCGTCACCCAGCCGGAGCCGTCGTTCACCTTGACCCAGGCCTTGTCGGAGCCCTCGAACGAGCTGACCTTGGCCCAGAAGCGGAGGGCGACGTTCGACCAGCCGGAAAGGTTGACGGTCCGCTGCAGCCACCCGCTGGACCCCCGCAAGCGGGCGTGATAGGAGCCGGAGTAGGGGGCGCCGGTCGAGGAGACGTAGGCATCTCCCGACCGGGTCCAGGGGCTGGCCCAGCCCGTCCCGCCGGAGTAGTTGCCCGACTCGAAGCCGTCCTGCGCGATCGTCGCCACCGGGGCGGAGATTCGGAAGGCGGCGTCGGAGAGGTCCTGGCCGCTGTTGCCCGCTGCGTCGCGGGCCACCACTTTCACCAGGGCGCTGCTGGTGGGCGTGTTCGGCACCGTCCAGGTGTAGGCGCCGTCGTTGGGCTCGCCGGCGGCGATCAGCGTGAACGATTGCCCGCCGTCGCTCGAGTAGTACAGGTCCACCGCCGTCACGCCCGTGTTGTCGGTCGCGGACCACGTGATGTTCTGTGCCGAGCCGACCGCCCAGTTTTCTCCGCCGTTGGGGGTGGCGACCGTCACCGTCGGCGGGGCCGTGTCCTGGACCTCGACGGCCCCGATGTCAGGGTTGGGGCCTCTGGGCCGGCCCAGGATGTCGTCGGCGGGCATGTGCAGCGGGTCCGCGGCATCCACCACGCTTGAACCCGCCAGTGCCGGTGTCCCGTATTGCTGGACCAGACGCCGCCGGGCCTGCTCGATGGTGGTGCTGCCGTCGGCAAAGAGCCCCGAGGAGGCGTTCCAGACGGGGGGAACGGCCGCGCTGAGGTCCGCCGGCAGCCCCGGGGTGCCGAAGACTGCCGCGGGATCGTCGCTGGCGTTGAGCACGCGCCCCAGGTCGAACGGGATGGCCTGGCCGCCGTTGTAGTAAGCATTGTTGCTCAGGACAGCGTTGATGCTGTCCGTCGGGCTGCCGCTGGAGAAGTGCGTCATGGTCCCGGTGGGGTCGGACCAGATGTTGTTGTAGAAGCAGATGTTCTCGTTCGGCGGGTTGGCGCCCTCGCGGCCCAGCCGCATGGCGAAGCCCCACGAGTCGGAACCCAGGGGGAAGTCGCCGTGGACCGTGTTTGCCCGGAAGGTGACGTCTTTCACGCCCTTGACGGCGAAGGCGGCCGTCATGGGGTTCGCGTTGTTGCCGAGGAACAGGTTATTCTCGATGAGCACATTCTGCGCCTCGTAGAACGCTTGGCCGTCCTCCCCCAGCAGCAGGTAGGGTTGATCCGACCTCCCCTGCCAGTTGAGGAAGACGTTGCGGCGGACGGTGAAGTTCGTGCTGACCGGGGTCGTCCCGGAGTTCTTGATGACGATAAAGGACTGGGCCCCGTTCACCACGGGCCGGCCGCTCGCGGCGTAGTCGTTGAAGAAGACGTTGTCCTCGATCGTCACGTCATGCGTGGTGTTGATGTCGATGTGCTCGTCGCCGGCCTCCGGGGGCTGGTTATAGAAGACGTTCCCCCGCACCGTGATGTGGTGAGCGCCGTCGTTGATTTTCAGGATGTCGTTGTTGTAGCCGTCATGGATGATGTTGTTCGTCAGCAGGACGTCATGGGTCGTGGCCAGAGTGATCTGGATCAGGTACTCGTCGGTGCCGCCGGGCTGGCCCTTGATCTCGAAGCCGCTGAGCGTGAAATTCGCGGCGCCATAAACCCCGAGCGCCCGGTGTGTGGTCGCGGAGCTGACCCAACTGGCCCGGTAGGGGTCCTGGGCGCGGACCGTGACGTGCTGGTTAAAACTCCGCGAGATCGATTGCGGGCCGTAGGTCCCGTCAAGGAAGACGACCTCGCTCCCGTCGTCGGGGATGGCGGCCGTCGCGCGGCCGAGGCTCGCCCAGGGTCTGTTCAGCGACCCGTCTCCCACGCTATCGCTGCCGAGCGGCGCCACGTAATAGCTGGTCGGCAGCAACCGGTCTTCGAGGGGCTCCAGCAGCAGGAGAACTCGCGTCCGCCCGCGGGGAGACGCTCGGCCACCCCCCCGCCGATGCCGGCGCTGGCGCGAAAGGTGGTGCTCCAGGACGGGCGGGCAGGGGAACGCACGAACAAACGCGGTCATTAGATGGGGCTCCTTGGAGCGAACGGCGCTGGCGAATCCGAGTCCTGAGACAGCACGCGAGCCTGGAGTTCCGCCGGCAGATGTGCCATTCCGAGCGCCAGGGGTGGATGCCCAGGGCGAACGCATTAAAATGCCTATCGATGGACGAAGATCGGATAGGCAACACCTATAACCAATTGCAGGAAGTCCAGGAAAAAACGAGGTGACATAGGCATGTCACCAATTACAATTGCCACCATACCATTGGTTTCGATGCCCCTGAGACGCAACATTGTTTCCGTAACTCATGTTCACTCAAGGAGTTGCTTGTGCGTTCGCCCTGGGTGGATGCCCGACCGGGTACCCGGCTCGCCTGCGAGCAGAAGGGTTCCTGTCGGGCCTGTGGACCTTCCTGACTGGAGCGTCTGTCTGGACTTCAACGGTTAATTGTTCTGTGCCAAGGATGAGTTCGCAAGGCTCTCTCGAGGTGTATGCCTGAGCGGGTGGCGTGCCCGCCCCGACTAACCGTTAGGACTTGCGGAATCGATACGGTGGGCCTGGTCCGCTCGGCCCTCCGGCGTCGCGGGAGAGTGTCCGCGACTACCTTCATCCGCCTTCTCACTGTTGCGCCACCCCCTGCCGCGGCGGCTCTGGGAAGCGCCGACGCTCGTAGCCCTACCACGTCATCAGGAGCACCACGACCGCCCCGCCCACGGTCCACCGCGCCAGATCGTTGGGCGGCTGCACGCCGACCCAGAACAGCACCGGGCAGCCCAGCACGAGCAGCAGAGCCCGCGGCCGGTACCAGCGCCCCAGATCCTACGGCCCTATCCGCGGCCAGCTGCGGCTATCCGCCAGCAGCCCCTGCCCGATGGGCAGCACCTA
>DASPXY010001314.1:0-2119 GCA_035637055.1 Gemmataceae bacterium
TCCCGCATCATCCCTTCGCGCCGGGCAAGATCGAAATTCCGTTGCACCGGCGGGTCGACACGAGTTTCCTGCAATACGCCTCCTATGTCATCCGCGATCGGGCGATTCCCAACCTGGACGACGGCCTCAAACCAGTGCAGCGCCGCATCCTCTGGTCGTTGCACGAGAAGGACGACGGGCGGTTCATCAAAGTGGCGACGATCTCGGGGCATTGCGCGCAGTACCATCCGCATGGCGAAGCGGCCATTGGCGACGCGCTGGTCGTGCTGACCAACAAGCGTTATCTCATCGAAGGGCAGGGGAACTTCGGCAACCTCTACACCGGCGACCCCGCGGCCGCGCCGCGTTACATCGAGTGCCGGCTCACCGAACTGGCGCGCCAGGAACTCTTCAACGACGAGTTGACCGAATTCGTGCCCAGCTACGACGGGCGCAACAACGAACCAGTGGCGCTGCCCTGCAAGCTGCCCCTGCTCCTCATGCTCGGCACCGAAGGCATCGCCGTGGGCATGGCGTGCCGCATCTTCCCGCATAATTTTCCGGAGCTGATCGAGGCCCAGATTGCCATCCTCAAGAAACAGCCGTTCAAGCTGCTGCCCGATTTTCCCACCGGCGGCTTGATCGACGCCCGCGAGTACGCCGACGGCAAGGGCACGGTCAAGGTTCGCGCCCGGATCAAGGCCAAGGACGAGTCCACCGTCCTGATCCACGAGATTCCCCCCACCACGACGACCGACTCGCTCATCGCTTCCATTGAGGACGCGGCCCGCAAGGGGAAGATCAAGGTGAAGTCGATCAACGATTTCACCGCCGAAAACGTCGAGATCGAGGTCAAGGCGCCCAACGGCGTCAGCGCGGAGCAGTTGGTCGATGCGCTCTATGCCTTTACCGGCTGCGAGCTGAGCCTGGCCAGCCGGATTGTCACCATCCGCGACCGCCGGCCGGAGTTGACGGTGAGCGAGGTGTTGCGGGCGAACACCGCCCAATTGCTGCAGATCCTCAAGCGCGAGCTGGAACTCAAGGAACGGAAACTGCAGGATGAACTGCACTTCCGCACGCTGGAACGCATCTTCATCGAGGAACGGATCTACAAGAAGATCGAATCGTGCCGGACAAACGACGCCGTGCTCCGCGCGGTGTCCGACGGGTTCAGGCCGTTCCGCAGGCAACTGGTGCGCGATATTTCCCCCGAGGATGTCGAGCGTCTCCTCCAGGTGCGCATCCGGCGCATTTCCCTGTTCGACATCCACCAGCATCGGGAGGCCTTGCAGAAAGTGAAGGCCGACCTGAAGGAAACGCGCGGCCATCTGCAGAAGCTGACCTGCTACGTCATCGACCATCTGGAGAACTTGCTGGCGAAGTACCGCCCGATTTACCCGCGCCGGACCAGGAGCCGCCGCTTCGACGAGGTGGACGCGCGCGAAGTGGCCTTCAAAGCCTTCAAAGTCGCTTATGACCGCCAGAGCGGCTACCTCGGTCACAAGGTGTCGGGCGAGGAGTTTCGCACCGAGTGCACCCGGTTCGACAAACTCCTGCTCCTGTTCAAGGACGGGCATTACAAAGTCGTCGAACTGCCCGAAAAAATGTTCGTCGGGCCGGACCTGGTTTATGGCGGTCTGCCCGAACGGGACCGCGTCTTCACCCTCGCTTACACCAACCGCGACGCGACCTATCTGAAGCGGTTCACCTTTGGGGGCACGATCCTCAACAAGGAATACTTCTGCATTCCGGAGAAGTCGAAGATCCTGTTTTTCGAACCCGGCACGCCGGAAGAACTCTACATCCGCTATAAACCGGCGCCGCACCAGAAGATCAATCAGCAGACGTGCCGCCCCTCGGAAGTGGAAGTCAAGGGGGCCAAGACCCGCGGGCGCCAGATCTCGATCAAGGACGTCGCTTCCATTACGAGCAAACCGACCCGCGGCTGGGATCCGGACGTGACGACGCGGTTGCAATTCGCATAGTGGACCCGTCTGATACCACCACGATGGACCCCGGGCGCAGGTCGGCGGCGCAACCAGGAGCGAGCGGCTTGAGGCATCGGGCGCTCCTGGCTTTCGCTCTGGGGCTCTGGCTGGCGGCGGCCGGTTGTTGCGCTCCGCCGGCCACGCCGCCTCCG
>DASPXY010001315.1:0-2789 GCA_035637055.1 Gemmataceae bacterium
TAGCCGATCCGGATGAGTTCCCGCACGTCCGGACAGAGGAGCCGTACCGCCGCACGGTAGGCGTTGGCCTTCGCGCACGCCAGCCGCGCCAGCTCGCGTCCGAGTTCCGCCTGCGCGCCCGTGCGCGACAGGCTCGCCACGCGCCGCGCCAGATCCTCGACGCTGCCGACGCCGGCCAGCGGCGCCGTGCGGCTCAGCGCACGCTGCTCCTCCTCCAGAAAAATCACCACCTCCTGGGTCGCGCGACTCGCCAGCGCCTCGACCAGGCGCACCATCGCCGGGTGGAACGGCCCCGGCTCATCGCGATGCACGTACAGCGCCCCGACGGCCTTGCCGCCGCGGCACAGCGGCACCTTGACGTAGGCGCGGATGCTGCGCAAAAACCCCTGATAGCGGGCGAACCGCTCGGCGCCCTCACGGGCGCGCAGCGGATTGTCCGGCGACAGCGCTGCCTGATACTCGGCGTCGGTCGCCGTGTCCTCGACCACGCGCGTCTCGTTGTGGCCGAGGACATCGACCGTTGGCGCCGGGGCCGCGGTCACGAAGTGCGGCGGATCGTCCACACCGGGGCAATGGCGGGCCAGCACCCGCAGCCAGGCCGGCTCGAAGCCGCACACGGACACGTCTCCCGACTGACAGCGGAGACGCTTGCGCGCCTGGTCGAGAATCACCTTGAGCTTGGTGTAGACGTCGCGCGCCCGCGCCCGCGCCAGGCGATATTCCAACTCGGCCAACTCCTGCAAGGCTTCCGACTCGGGATTGGCGTGCAGGGCATCGGG
Organism: Gemmataceae bacterium; assembly: GCA_035637055.1. Lineage (GTDB taxonomy): Bacteria > Planctomycetota > Planctomycetia > Gemmatales > Gemmataceae > DASPXY01. The sequence continues at coordinate 780 of DASPXY010001315.1, forward strand.
CGGTAGGCCCTCACGCTGATGCCGCACCCGAAAGACACGAATCGGCTGCTCGTCGAGGCGCGTGACGAGCAAGGGATGGACATGGTGATAGCCAAGGAGGCAGAGCGCGTGGGCCGCCGTCGGCACCTGCACGAGCAACAGGTCGTCGCCGGCCAGTTCACGCACCCGCCCGAGCAAGCCGTCCCAATCCTCCTGACCGAACTCCTGCAGCGGGGCCGAGAGCGATTGCACCGCCAGCGGCGCGAGGAACTCGTGCGGGTGCAGGTCGATGTCCGTGGGGACGAGCAACAGCCGCACCTCGCCGGGCAGGGTGCGCTCGTGGCGCGGTCCGAGGTGGTCCTCGGTGGTGCGGTGAGCGTAGAGCAGATCGAGGAGCGGCTGCAGGACGTAACCGCCGTGCAGCCCGAAACTGAGCAACACTTTCTCCTCAATCTTCGAGGTTCGGGCCAGGGCGAGCGGCGTGGTGAACGGCGTCGCCAGGCAGCCGGAGAGCAGAACCCAGGGGGGCAGCGGCCGCTTGTAGGCGGCGGCAACCAGGCCGACCGCGAGGGCGAGGAAACCCGAGTGATGCCGGAAGTTCCGCGGGAAAGCGAAAGCGTATTCCGAGCTACTCGGCTTGGGGATGTCGCCGTGGGCGAATTCCAGCGGCCTGACGTCGAAGACGCCGCGCAGCCCCAGCGCCTCGGTCAGGTTCTGCACCGCCTCTGCCGAAACCTGCGGCAGCCGACTGTGGAACGAACCGGTACGCGATTCCTTGATGCGCAGGTGATAGAGCCAGTGGGGCGTCTTCTTGACGAGCCAGTTGAGGAAGGCATCGGGCGCACACGGAAACGCCGGCAGCGGATCGCCGATCACCGGAAAAGCGACGGTGGCGTAGCGTTCCATGCGAGATCCCCTGTGCGGGCGGGGCTTCCACCCCAATGAAGACGGCAGGGAGCGAGCGCGGGGCACGAGCAGGCAAGCGGCTGTTCAATTCTGGAGAAACGGATCGCTTCTTTGGAAAAGCGGATCCCTAACAACACAAAACACCCAACCGCTTCCTGGGCCGGGTGTTCACCAGACCTTCATAACTACTGTAACCGCTTCGTTCGTTCGATGCCAGGAAAAAGTCGGGAATGGTAGGGGCCTCTTTGACCACAATCCGGTGAGCGCAGTCCGGCTCCCCTCGCCCCTGTACTCGGGGGCGAGGGGAGAAGCAGACACGTTCAGCCGGACCGTGAATCGGGTCGCTTCGGGTTCCTGCGTCACCGCTCCCACTCCCGCTCTCTTTCCCCCTCAGTCCAGGTCGGCTCGCGGTCCGTCGTCGTCGCTGGGCTGGCTCGGAGCAGCACGAGATGCACGATCCAGGAGGGCGTCCAGACGAGCAGGATGCCGAGCATGGATCGCCGGATCTCATCGGCGCCGCCGCCAGGCCGCTGAAAGAGGCCGATGAGCAGCATGGTGCCGGCCGTCAACACCATCAGGCCATGAACGGCCACGCGACAACCGAGGAAGGTTCGCCGCACCGGTGAGTTGAACGGGCTTGAGGTCAGAGTGACCAGGCAGAGAAAATGAATCAACGCGAAGATGCCGCCGGAGAGGATCATCGCAAACCCGGTGCGCTGGCCCTCGGTGGGAAAGTCCTCGGGGCCGAACCGCGGCCCGCCCGTGCGCAAGATCAGGTCCACAACGATGGTCGTCAGGCCAAACAGGACCAGCAACAACGACACGCTGAAGAAATACTGCATCGCCACCTTGAACCCGAGTTGCGGATCGGGCGTGGGGTTGCGGCTGTCACGCAACCGCAGAATGGCGTAGGGAATGGCCAGGGACAGCAACACGAGCGGAATGGCGAAGACCGTTATCGCCATCGCGGTGCTGAGGTACATCATCCACTCAACGGGAGCCATGGACTATCCCTCACAGGAGATGCTCAGATTGTTGGGGATCGGAACCAGCCCTATTGTGAGGGAGACACTCCCGACATGCAAGCACAACCCCTGTTCGCCCTACCAGCAGCGCCGGGCCGCC
>DASPXY010001316.1:0-3611 GCA_035637055.1 Gemmataceae bacterium
GGGACGGCGAGAGAGGGTTGATCGTTCGGCTGGGCGACCTCCGGGGTGGCGCCGCGCCGCCTGCAGCCCAACCATCCGGGAAGAATAGTCGGGACTATCCGCAACGGCCATGCCGTGGGCACAGGGCCCTGACTGTGAGTCCACTCGATGAGTCTCTGCGGGAGCGCAAGTCATGCTCTTGAAGGCGGGAAGGAAACCGCCGGCCGGAAGGCCACGACAGCACGGTGGCATGGAGGGATGTGCGGCGTGGATACACAGCTGAGCGGAGGCGTCCCAGATTCCAGCGGGGCCGTCCTCTTCGACGCAGCCCTCACCGGGGCAAATTCCTCTGGGACCGCCTCCACTCCCCGCTTACCGGCTCAAGTACCGGCGCCGTCGCTCATCATGGCGGCACTTGCCTGAGGCGATATTTGCTGATCGCGACGACTTCGCCCTCGGGATTGAACTGCACTCCGCCGGAGTAGGACGCCTCGCGGTTGGAGAAACTGCAGGACCAACCGTCTTTATCGCGGATGGCGCTGACGTCGTCGGCCAAGACGCGGCTGGGCTTTGTGCCGGACGGATAGAGTGTCAGGATCAAGGCCGCGGTTGTGTTGGCCTCCACGTGCGAATTGACCGCGGGCAGGAGTTTCTTGAAGTCGGCTGGGCTGGCCAGCGGTTGCAGTTTACCCTGGTTGTCGATGGCCACGGTCAGGCTCAGCCACGGTTCCCCCTCTTTCTTCCCGCCCTGCTTCCTCTTGAGTTCCTCCTCCCGAAGTCGTTTCAACTCGGCCTGGAGATCCCCCGTACGAGCAGGGGGCGCGGTGAAAACGTAGTAGAAGCGGAGGTTGGGAAAGGCCTGTTTCAACTCCGGCGTCTCGATCGGACTGGGGCCAATCTGCCACTTCTTGTCCTTGTACTTCTCCTTCAGGAAGTCCTGAAAGATGGCCAGGTCGCCCTTCTGTCGCTGCTCGGCGGCTTTGGCGAGTAACGCCCCGCCGATGCAAACGCACGCCAGTGCCAGCAAACCGCGTAACATGGTTACCTCGCTTTCGAGTGCTGCCGCAAGCGCCCGAGCGACTCCCGGGCCGCCTGGGTGATGTCACTGTCCGCGACGCCCGCGGCCAGGGTTTCGAGGACTGCTTGAGCCTGGGGCGTGCCGACGCGCTCGAGCACTTCCAGCGCACGCCAGGCCTGCAGGGGAATCTGATCGAGCTTTTCGAGCAGTTTCTCGATGCGTCGTTGCGTTTCTGCCAAAGGTGCCTTCGCCAGTTCACGACGCAACGCCTTCTCGGCGATCCTGCCGAGCTTCTGCAATTCGGCGTCAGCGGCGGTGCGGACCGCGAAGCGCTCATTCCCGAGTTCTGTGATCCATTTAGTGATTTTTGCTTCATCCATCGCCGCAGGGCGCAACACCTTTGCGAGCCAGGGCACACTCTGGGCCGGGGCGCTGGCGAGCGTCCAGATCGCGGCGTGAGCCTGCCTGGCGTCGCCTTGCAGAGCGTTCCAGGCATCCCTGAGTTGCGGCTCGGTCAACTGGCTCTCGACGAGGCGGCCGTTCTTGATCCGGCCGGTCAGATCCCAGACCACCGCCGTTGTGTCGGTGTTGCCCGAGGCCAGCATGCGGCTGTCGGGGGAAAAGGCGAAGACAACGGGCCAGCCCCGCAGGCCGGTGAAGCGCAGCCGCTCCTGGCCGCTTGCCGTCTCGTAAATCTTCACGTGAAACGGACCGTAGAAGTTGTGAAAAATCGTCACCGCGTACAGCCGCTCGTCGGGCGAGAAGACCGCGTAGCACCCCGGCACCAAATGGCGCTCCTGCCCCCGCTGCGTGTCGAACAGGACGACTTTCTCGCGGTGGTTGTGGCCGCCGATGAGCCGGCCGTTCTGGGCCCAGGCGGTCGGAGCCATCTGGGGCAGCTTGTCGTAACTGTCGAGCAACTTCCCGGTCGCCGCGTCCCACACGTACCGGGCCATGCTGCGCTCGGGGTCGTCTCGTTGCGGCCCGATGACGGCCAGCACCGTCTTGCCGTCGCTCGAAAACGAGAACAGATCGAGGCTCCGCCCAGGCGGGTAGGCGAGCCGGGCGACCTCCTCGCCGGTCGCAGTCCGCGAGAGCCTGATTTCCGGCGCGCTACTCGCCCCGGCGACTGCCACCAACGTGCCGTCGGGTGACAGCCGTGCTCCCCAGCCGTCGATGCGGCGCAGCAACTTCCCGGTGGGCACGTCCCAGAGGGTCATCCCCAGGAGCAGCGTGCGGCCGTCGGGCGTAAAGTCGATGACCTTGTAGTTCCTGAAGGCGCCCGGCTTGCTGGCCACCTCCGGATCGCTAAACTGCTTCCGCATTTCGCCGGTCGTGGCGTTGTAAAGTCGCACCGTCGCGCTTCCATCGACGGTGGCGAGTGTCTGCCCGTCAGGCAAAAAACACAAGGCGGTGGGGCCGACCGGGTCATTGTTTTCGTTGGCGAAACGCTCCTTGCCGGTGGTCAAGTCCCAAAGGCGAATGCGGCGGACACGGTAAGGGTCGCACACGGTGGCCAGGGTCCGGCCGTCCGGCGAAACGCCCACCAGGGCGCCGACGCTGTTCATCTCGTAAGTTCCCACGTGCATGTTGACCTTGCCGACAACGGTTCGCCCGGCCAGATTCCACCGGGTCACGGTGCCATCTGCGCTCGGCACCAGGAGTTGCTTGCTGTCGGCAGTGAACACCGCCGGCTTGGGGCCGGAGAATTCCGCCGGCAACGGCGGCAGCGCCTTGCCTTCGATCAGGTCGAACAGTTTGATCGGCCCGCGTCTTGGGATCGAGGCCGCCACCTTGCCATCAGGCGCGATTACCAGCGGGCGGTCGCCGACATTGAACCGCTTCACTTCCTTGCCGCTTGCCACCTCCCGGAAGACGAGGTCGTTGCCAGTGTGTACCGCAAGCACCTTGCCCTGTTCGCGGAAGGCCATGACCGACACGCCGACCTTCTTGTCGGACTCAACACATTCGCGAATCAGGTTCCCGGTGGTGCGCTCGCGAATCTGCCACTTACCCGCGGCACTGCCCAGGGCGACCACTTTCCCATCGGGCGAGAAGACCGCCGAGAGCACCCCCGGAGGCGGATCCTTGAACGACGCGACTTGCTTGCCGGAAGCAACCTCGAACAGGCGCACGACCGGCTCCTGCGGGTATCCCAGGGCAAGGAGGAACGCACCGTCCGGGGAAAACGCGGCCCGATGCGGCCGGTCTTTCGGTTTGCCCATCCCGCTCGGGAAATGTACCGGCTTGCCGGTCGCGGTCTCCCAGACGCGCAGGCTCTCGGAGTCGCACGCGGCCAGGAGCTTGCCGTCCGGAGAGAAGACGATGGACCCGACATCGTCAAAACAGCGAAAGCGCAGCGTGCCCATGCGTGCCAGGGCGCCGGCGGGCAGCGGGTCGCCGAGCCGATCGACATGGGCCGCCTGGGGTGCCTCCGCCTGTGCTTTGGGGCCTGGCTGGTCCGCCGCCCGTGCCGTTGTGGGCGTGGGCTCCTTTCGCTCGCCAGCTGGCTGCCGTCCCGAGAAGGCAGCCCCGACCGTCACTGCCGCGACCAGGAAAATCGCTGCCGCAGGTTTCCAGGGCGCGAGGGTAGCGTTTCGGCCGAGGGCCTGCA
>DASPXY010001317.1:0-3236 GCA_035637055.1 Gemmataceae bacterium
AAAACCCCTCCCCCCAACCCCCTCCCCGCAACGGAGAGGGGGAGCCAGCTAAACAGCATGACTTCTTCTCCCCTCTCCGTTGCGGGGAGGGGGTTGGGGGGAGGGGTTTTCCGCAGGGCACCAACCGGAGACCCGCACCCGTGAAGAAGCCCCCCAAGCGCCGCCGCAGTGAAGCAGCCTACCGCCGCGCCTGCGACCTCATCCCCGGCGGAGTCAACAGCCCGGCACGGGCCTTCGGCGCCGTCGGCGGTCAGCCCATCTTCATCGACCACGGCGAAGGGCCATATCTCTTCGATATCGACGACAATCGCTACCTGGATTATGTCGGTTCCTGGGGCCCGCTGATCCTCGGCCATGCGCATCCGCGCGTCGCCAAGGCCGTCAAGCAAGCGCTGCAAAAGGGCGCCAGCTTCGGCGCCCCGACCGAGCTGGAAACGCAACTCGCGGAACTGATCGTCGAGTTGGTGCCGTCGATCGAGATGGTGCGCATGGTCAGCTCCGGCACCGAGGCGTCGATGAGCGCCATTCGTCTCGGACGCGGCTTCACCAGGCGCGACGTCATCGTCAAGTTCGCCGGCTGCTATCACGGTCACGTTGACAGCTTGCTCGTGGCCGCCGGGTCCAGCGCGACGACGCTCGGCGTACCGAACAGCCCGGGCGTGCCGCGCGGCTGTACCGGTGACACGCTCGTGCTGCGCTTCAACGACATCGAGGGTCTGGCGGCGGCGTTCGCGGCCCACGGCGAGCGTATCGCCGGCGTGATCCTGGAGCCGGTCGTCGGCAACATGGGCCTGGTCGCGCCGCTGCCGGAGTTCCTCGCCGAGCTGCGCCGGCTGACGCTGCACCACGGCGCGCTGCTCATTTTTGACGAGGTGATGACGGGCTTCCGTCTGGCCCTGGGCGGGGCGCAGGAACTCTACCAGCAGCAGCCGGATCTGACGGTGCTGGGCAAGATCGTCGGCGGCGGTCTGCCGGTCGGGGCGTACGGCGGCCGCGCGGACATCATGAGCAAGGTGATGCCGGCCGGTCCGGTCTTCCAGGCGGGCACCCTCTCCGGCAACCCCCTGGCGATGGCCGCCGGCCTCGCCACCCTCCAGGAATTGCGCGACCATCCTCCCTACGAGTATCTCGAACGCCTCGGCGCTAAACTGGCGGAAGGGCTCAGCGAGGCGGCAACCGCGGCAGAGATTCCGCACCAGCTGGCGCGGGTCGGCAGTATGTGGACCCTGTTCTTCACCGCCGAGCCGGTCACCGACTACGACACGGCGAAGCAGAGCGACACGGCGCGGTTTGCCCGGTTTTTCTGGGCCATGATGGACCGCGGCATTTATCTCCCTTGCAGCCAGTTCGAGGCGGCGTTCCTGTCCGCGGCACACACCGAGAAGCACATCAAGGAAACCGTGAAGGCAGCCCGCAACGCCCTGGCGGAACTCGCCGAAGTCCCGGTCTAAACGCGATACTTGCGGCCGCTGCTCAGTCGCAAACCCCTCCCCCCAACCCCCTCTCCTCGCAGGAGAGGGGGTTGGGGGGAGAGGTTTGCGACAGAACTAGCGGCCGGCGTTGTCAGGGCAACGAACCATCCGTCACGAGGAACTGTCATTCCAGCGCGATCGCTTCGGGAATGCGCTGGCGGATCGCGAACAGCGCCGGCCCCAGCCCTGCCAGCGTCGCCGTCGCGAGCGACGCCAGCGCGATCCACAGCGACGCGGCCCACGGAATGTGTACCGGGAACGAGTAGCCCGTCTCCTCAAGCATCACGATCCGCAAGGCGTACCACTGCAGCGGCACACTGACCAGCAGGCCGATCAGCGTGCCGATCACGCCCATCAGCAACGCCTCCGCCAGCACCGAGCGAATCACCTGCAGACGCGACGCCCCGATCGCCCGCAGCAACCCCAGCTCGCGCCGTCGCTGCAGCACCGAGATGAGTAGCGCCGTCACCACGCCCAGAGCCGCCACGAACATGACCACCACCTGCTGCCCGAACGCGATCCCGTACAGCTGCTCGATCGTCTCGTCGATGTGGCTTTGCAACTCTTCCTTGCGCAGCACGAACAGCCCATGCGCCGCCCCGTGTGCCTTGAGGATCGCCTCCTGAACCGCGCGACTGTCGGCCCCCGACTTCAGGTACACGTCGTAGAGATCGATGCGCCGATCCTCCCAGTGCTTCAGATAGAGCGCGCGGTTGATGAGAATGCTGCCGTGGTTCCACGAGTAGTCCACGAGTTGCCCGACGACGTGCAACTCGACCGAGCCGTTCAAACTGGTCACCGTGAAGGTGTCGCCAACCTTCACGCGGTGCAGGATGCCGAAGTTCTCGGAGATGATGACCCCGTCCGGCCGCTCGCTCAGCGCCCGATATTCCTCGACCCCCTTGATCCCGGGGCGCTGCGCGACGGCCCGATAGACCTCGTTCGCGTTGACGGCTACCATGAGGATCTGCGTGTCGCGGAAGAATTGGTGGCGCATCCGCGCCGGCAGCATCGCCTCGACGGCCGCCATTTGCCGAATCCTGGCACCGAGCGTTTCGCTCAGCGGCAGGCTCTGACCGCCGGCGCTGACCGGACTGCCCGCCGTGACAATCAGGTCCGCGGCAATCGCCTCCTTCACCCAGTCGCGCAGGGCAATGCGGTTGCTGCGGATGACGCCGGCCGTCTCCATCACCAGGCCCACGCCCGCTGCCAGCGCTGCAATCACCAGGCCGGTCCGCCCCGGCGCCCGCACCAGGTTGTCGGCAGCCAGGCGCCCCTCGATCCCCAGGCAATGCCGCGACAGCGGTTGTAGCAGCCGCGCCAGCACGGCCGTCAGCAGGGGCGTCGCCAGCAAGGCGCCGAGCACCACCAGGCCCAGCCCGGCGTACATGCCGACCCGCGGCAGCAGCCGATCGCGGCAGGCAACGCACAGCACCCCCGCGACCAGGAGCAGGCCGCTGGACGCAACCTGGGAGAAACGGTAGCGCCAGGTCGGCAGCGGCGGGATGCGCCGCACGGCTGCCGCCGGTGTCTCGCGCGACGCCAGCAGCGCCGGCACCAGCGCCGCCGCCACCGCGGTCAGCACGCCCGCAACGACGGCGGCGACAAACACCTCGGCGCCGACCTCGACGGTGCTGGCCTCCATCGCGAAGAAGATCTTGCTGAGCACTTCCTGCATCGGTTCCAGGCCGAGGTGAGCGATCCCCACACCGAGCGGAATGCCCAGCAACGAACCGGCCAGCCGAAGCAGGGCCGCCTCGCCCA
>DASPXY010001318.1:0-8436 GCA_035637055.1 Gemmataceae bacterium
CCCCTCGCCCCTTGGGGGAGAGGGGAGCAAGCACCCAGATCAATTCCCGGCGAGGCGTTTCTCGCCCGAGTCGCGATAGTACAGCGGCAAGTGCCGGTAATACACCTCAAGCGTCAGGATCGACAGCGACGTGATCATCAGTCGGCCGCCGACATGGCCGTGCGCGTCGCCCGCCGGGGACCAACTCCCCTTGACGTCCGAGCCGGGCACCAGCTTTTTGTCCTGCGTCTTGACCAGGATGTCACGCATCTTCTCGTTCCACTTCTCCCAGCTCTTGCCGCCGAAGTGATGCATGACCTGCGTCGCGTAGTAGAAATAGTACATGTTCTTGCTCGAACCCGGCGGATGGGTTTCGAGGTTCTTCTCGATGCCCTTGATCAGGCGCAGGTTCTGCGAGCCCCACGACTGCAGATATTGCCGGCACAACAGGCCGACAGCGCTCATGGTCGGGCTCCCTGACGGCCCCGTATAACCGTAGCCCTCGGTGGCCGGGTTGAGGACCACTTTTTCGAGATAAGAGATGGCCTTCTTCCAGGTCGTTTGGGAGACGTCGAGGTTCGCCATCTGGGCGCTCTTGAGGGCCATGACCACCCAGCCGGTGACGGAGGTGTCGCCTTCCTGCTTGGGGCCGTAGCGCCAGCCGCCTTTCTCGTGCTGGGCGTAGACGAGATAATTCACCGCCATTTGCGCTGAGTAACGGAGGCTTTGGTCCTGACTCAGACCGTACGCCTCGCACATGGCGATGGTGGCGAGCGCGTGATCGTAAAGTTGCCCGCCGTAATTGCCCGTTTTCTTATCCTGCTTGCGCATCAGGAACTTGAGGCCCTTCTCGATGGGCTTGTCGAACGGGTTCTGCGGGCTGTTTTTCGGAGCCTGCTTGTGGGTGAAGCCGGCGCCCAGCAGAGGCAGCAAGCCGAAGGCGGTGGCGGCGATTTCGCGGGCCTGACCGCCGCGATCCTTGAAGCGGCCGCCGTCGAGCGCCCAGCTGCCATCGGTGCGTTGCTGCCGCACGAGCCAGTCGAGCCCTTCCTTGACCGCGGCCTCGGTTTCCTTGGTGCCGCCGCCATCCTGCAGAGCCTTTTCGCGCGTGGCGCCGCTGCGGCCGTAGAACGTGCCGGCCAGCGGCATACCTTTCAGGGTCATCCCGCCCGGCATGCCGATCGGTGAGTTCGGCCCGGCGAAGGCGCCTTCGACAGCGCCGCCCTGCCCGCCACCTAGCCCGTACGGCGCCGGAATGTTCATCGGAGCGGCGGATTTGTCTCCATTGAGGATGCCGATTGGCTCATCCTTGTTGACGACGCCAGGGACCGTGAAGTCTTCGTTGTCGCGGTTCAGGGTGTTGTTGATATCCCGGGTCGGATCGACACCGGCCGGATCCACCTCGTTGATGAGGAGGGGCTCCTTCGGCGGCGTGTCGTCGGTCTCTTTCAACGCGGGAGGCGGTGCCGGCGGATCGCCCTTCGCGACGGTGTCGGCGGGAGGAATTTTTTCCAGGTCGGGTTGCCGCGCCGGGGCGGGGCCGGGGATGAGGAAGAGGGCGAAGATCAAGCCGGCGTGGACGATGCCGCTGACGACGGCGGCTGGGATGAGCAGGAGCAGACCAATCCCGGAGCGCTTGATCGCCGCGCCGGGGTCGCGGATCAGGGCCGGTTGCGTGGGGCGTTTGACCTTGCTGTTGTCCAGGTTCGCCATGCTGCGTTTCCTTCCTTCTTCCCTGTGAATTACCTCTCATTCATTATGCGCACCGCACCGTCGCCGCCGCAATGAAAAAAAGCGCCCTTTGCGGTCTAACTCAGAAGTGGTTTGCAAACTAACCCGAAGCGTCAGCGAGGGATTCTCACCTCTCCGGAAGGGTGCAAGGCCCTCGCTGACGCTTCGGGTTTCTCAAATCCCTTCTAAGCGGACGGCGGCCCCGGTTCCCTGTGGTCTGGTTCGGGACCACCGCCGAGGAACGCCTGCTCATCGAAGAGTTTCGCCGTGTGCAACTCCGTCAGCCTCGCGCGCACCGCGCGGTCGCCGCGCTTGTACCAGAGACTGAGCGCGATAATCAGCCCGAGCGTGAGCACGACGCAGCCAATAATCCCCATCACCATCGTCTTCGTCATGCCCGTTTCCAACTCGGGGCGTGGCCGCGGCGATTGAAGTGTCAACGTCGGCGCAATGAAAAACAACGCCTGGCGCTCCTTCTCGTCCTGCGATGTGTATGGCCATTTCTTGAAAAAGTAACCGTCGAACGAGACCCGCCGATCAAGGTCGTCGCCGACCTGCAGGCCCTCGGGCAACTCCGTGAAATCCACCCGGATCAGCGGGCCGCGGTTATCGAGGGAAATCCACGCCTCGTAAAAGTGCGGCACGCCATGCTTGATGGCAGGGACCGGAGCATCGTGCCGGTTCAGCCTCCTGAGGGTGCCTGCCAGGTGAATAACCTGGCCGCGATATTTCCACGGTTCGGAGTTGATATGGGCGAATTTGACATGGGTGTTGTCCGCCGCCGCCTTGGCGAACACATCGGCTGGTGTCCGCGAAGCATAGAACAAGGCATCAGCATAGACCAAATACTCCCGGTATCCCGGCCGCAAATGCAACCTGGCCTCCTCGCCGGGGTTCCGGACGACCATGTCTACCCAGGGCTTACCATCGCGCACTCCCTGTAACGATTTTGGGTTGAGGTCTGGCACGGTTTCGAGGAAGAGAGGCCAGATCCCCTCGCGTCCGCCCTGGATGCGCATGGCCGCGGCGGTATAAGGATCGCGGATGCCCACAAGTTGAGCGCTGGCGGCGAGCAGGCGGCGACGCCCGTCCAGCCAGAACCGTTCCTCCCCCGCGATCTTCTGCCGCACCAACTCCTCGCCGGCGAGCAACAAGGCCCACTGCCCCTGCGGGTAGGGGGAGCCTAACGCCGCCGTTGCCCGGGCGAGGGACAACAGGTCCGGACGTTGAAGACCTTTCTTCTCGGCCTTTTGGCCCGGCGGGGGCTGGGCGGCGCTCGTCGTCGCGGCGAACAGGAACGCGGAGACGAGCGCAACGCACGCCAGGGTCAGCTTCAGGCGCGGGGGATGCATGAGATACCCGCCTCCGGGCGACAGCACGACACGCAAGCAATTCCTCATACACGCTCCGGTCGAAGGAGCCCGTTCGTAGTACCGCCTTGAGGCGGAACCCCCGTCGATTCCGCCTCAAGGCGGTACTACGAACGGGCTCCTTCAACTGGACCGCGAATCAGGGCACCTTCTGCGGCGCGTGGAAGTTGATTTCCTTGAATTTGGCGGTCTTGCAGACGTCGTACATGCGGATGAAGTATTCGTACTTCAGATTCGGTGCCGGGTCGATGCTGACGGTCACCTCGGCGCCGCCGGGGCCGTCGCGGATCTCCTTCAGTTTGGTCAGAAGGGGGGCCAAACTCTGCTCGAAGCGTTTCTTGCCGTCTCCAGGCTTGAGTGGCTCTGGGGGGGGCGGAACCCAGATCGCTGTCGCCTCGCGCTGGGCGACACCGGGCAGATGCAGGGTGATTTCCTTGGGTTCACCGTCGCGAAAACCGATGTCTACCTCTTCCTTTTCCTTGGCCTTCGGTAGCCCGTCGGCCTCCCCAACCGCCTTGATGATGATGCGCAGGTTGGTTTTCAATTCCTTCTCATCCGGCTCCTTGTCCTTGGGCGCCTCGATCTTCGGCTCCTCATCGATCTTGGGCGGCTCGTCGTCCTTCTTGTCCTTGTTGCCGATCTTGGGGGTAGGTGGTGGAGGCGGTTTGTCGGCCTTCGCGTACGGCAGCAGCTTGCCGTCGAAGTGCGTTTCGGTCGGCGCGGGGTTGTAGACCATCACGAAGAAGGCCATCAGCTGAAAGGCCACGTCGAGGAACGGCGTGATGACCAGGCTGAGCTGCACGCCTTCGCCGCTGGTGTCGGTTTTCTTGCCGAGCATGTGCCGTCTCTCGCTATTGCTTGGCGACGTCCTTCAGGACGCGCAGTTGCCAGCGCTCGTAGCCGGCGTCCATGCACGCCTTGAGGGCATCCCACACCTGGTGGTAGCGGGCGTCCTTGTCGGCCCGTAGCACAATGACGATGTTGATCGGGCCGGTCTTGCCGATTAACTGTGCGGTGCGCTCCAGGGTCTTGCGCTCCCGTTCGACATAGCCCTGCAGTTTGTCCGGGGCGAGGGTGCTGTCGCGGACCTGCAGTTTGCCGTCCTTGTCCACGTTGAGGTAGACGAAATTGTCAGGCCCCTGATCGATCGGGGCAGTGATGCTCTGCGACTTGGGCAACTCAATCGCCTTGTTGAACTGCTCGCGGGCGACGAAGTTGACGGTGATCATGAAGAACATGATCAGCTGCAGCACCACGTCAAGCAGCGGCGTGAGGTTGATTTCCAGGTTATCGTCGCCATCGCCGCCACCGTGCATCGCTTTCTCTCCGCAAGACGAGCGGCGGGGTTTATCCCCGCCGGCCAGACGGCGGGGATAAACCCCGCCGCTCGTTGTCGCGAAACGCTACTCGGTCACCTCGCCCAGGTCGCTGCTGCTCTTGGTCGCGGGCTTGATCCCGCGCTGATCGGTGGCGGTGGTTGTGCTCGTTTTCGCCGTCGCCGGAGTGGCAGCGGCCCCTGGTGTCGCTGGGGCCTTTTTCGAGTTGTGGTACATCTGCGTCAACAGGTCGTCCGCCAGCAAACTCGTGTCCATCGTGAGGCGCGTCAACCGGCTCTTGAAGAACGCATGGCAGAAAATGGCGGGCACCGAGAGCGAGATGCCCAGCAGCGTCACGACCAGGGCGTGCGAAATACCCTCGGCGAGTTTGTCGGCCCGCGGCGCCTGGCCGGTGGACAACTCCATGAAGGCCATGATCATGCCGAAGACCGTGCCGACCAGCCCCAGCAGCGGGCCGAGCGTGCCGATTGTGCCCATGTAGGTGATGAGCTGCTCCTTGCCCGCCTTGACGTTCTCCACCATGCTGAAAGCCGCCTCGCGCGCGTCCTCGATGCCGTATTGCAGCCGGCCCATGCCGGCGGCCAGGACGCGCCCCAGGAACGAGCCATCGCTGCGCACCAGCTCAAACGCTTGCTTGAACTGACGTTTGTTGACGGTGTCGGTGAACTCGTCCACGAGGACCGGTGGGATCGCGACGCCCATGCGCAGGTCCATCGTCATCAGGACGATCAGCGTGACCAGCACGATCGAGACGAGCAGCAGCAGCGGGCCGAAGAAGATGCCGGCCGACTTGATGAGGTGGGTGAAGAAGTCCGGTGTCTCCTTGGCGCTCTCGGGCGCCTTGTCCTTGTCATCGGCCCCCTGGGCGTACGCGGCGGGCGGTTCGACCAGGATGGTCATCGTGCCGAAGGCGGCGAGCGCCAGCACACAGCACAGAAGAAATCGGCCAGTCCCGGCCGCACGACTCCCCACCGAAACTCCCATGGTGCAATTCCTGGCAAGTAGAATAGCGACAGACACCAGGCGAACCGGACGAACGTATCGCGGCCATGGATCGTGGAGGCCAGCGACTTTCTCATCTTGATGGGCCGTCGGACAACCTGTCAAGTCTTTTCCTTCCCTCCGGCGGCGCGTTCGTGGCCGGCCGCCCCTCATAGCGCTTCAGGAGCAGGTATTCCAGCAGCCAGACGAGTGTCGCCAGGCAGTGGTCGCCGCTATCGCGCGCCGGATCGAACTCGGAGACGGCCAGCCCCACGACGCGCTCCGACCAGACGGCGTCGAGCAAGCGCAACAGCAGGTGCGGACTCAGCCCGAAGGGCACCGGGTGAGCCACTGCCGGGAAGTAGGCCCGATCGAACACGTCGCAATCGAGGTCGAGGAACACCCGGCTGGCCTCCCCGCCAGCGCGGCGCAGGTACGCCAGCGCCGGCTCGGGATCGACCGCCAGGGCCGACGCCGGGAAGGTCGCCCGGTAGTAAGCGCCGACGTGTTCCGGCGGCAGCAGCAGTTCCCGGTGGCCGAGGTTGACGAGCGCCGGCAGCGGCCCGGCACAGTGCATCAGGAAATTGCCGTGCGACAACTCGGAGGTACAATCGCTTAGATGATAGACGTCGAGATGGGCGTCGAACTGCACCACAAGGGTGTCGTTGTCGCCTGACAGTTCATCGTAGACGGGCAGCACGCCGAGGTGGTTGCCTGCCATCCAGCACAGGAAGTCGCCGCGCTTCCAGGCGTCGCGGACGGCGCGGCGACCCTGGCGGCGCCAGTCGTGGTAAGCGGCGGGTGTCTCGAAGCCGAATTCGCGCAGGCGCACCTGGCCCGCGTAGGCACGGGCGCGGGTCGGGAGTTGCTCGCGTTTGTTGTCGGCGAGCATTTCCCGGACGGCGTCAGCGAGAAGTTCCGCCCCGGCGCCCGCGCCGCGGCTGCCGAAAAGGTCGAACGGGAAGAAGCTGACGGTGGTACTCACAGGCCGGCCTTGCCGGGTCGGTCAAACCTTCCAACAAACGAGCGGCGGGGTTTATCCCCGCCGACCAGACGGCGGGGATAAACCCCGCCGCTCGTTCTATTCCTTTTCCGTGGAGTTATCGACTCGGTCAGGCTGGAAAGCCTGACCTACAGGCTGTTCTATTGCTCGCGCGCATGCTATACAATGGGCGGGTGCGATTCCTGGCGACTCGCGCGCACCTGGCGAGCGCAACGCCCGTGAGATTCGGACAACATGCAAGCAATTCAGGACTACTACATCGCCCACAATGCCGTGGTTCGCGGCGATGTGGTGTGCTCGGCAGGAGTGAACATCTGGTTCAACACGGTCCTCCGCGGCGACCTGGCGCGGATCACGCTCGGCCCGCGCGTTAACTTGCAGGACGGTTGTATCGTCCACACCGACACCGGCTGCGATCAAGAGATCGAGGAAGGCGTGGTGGTCGGTCACGGTGCCATCTTGCACGGCAAACGGATCGGTCGTCACAGCCTGATCGGCATCGGCGCGCGCCTGCTGACGGGCTGCGAGATCGGCGAGGAGTGCCTGATCGCCGCGGGCGCCCTGGTTACCGAGATGCGCCGGATTCCGCCGCGCTCCGTCGTCATGGGGATTCCGGGCAAAATCGTGCGCTCGGTGACGGCGGAGGAACTGGAACGCACGCGGACGATTTGCGCCCATTATCTGGAGATGGCCCAGCGCTACGCCCGCGGCGCCTACCCGCCGCCGTGGCTGCGATGAAGGAGTGGTGAGTGGTGAGTGGTGAGTGGTGAGTGAAGACAGGCGAGTGCCTCTTCACTCACCACTCACCACTCACCACTCACGTCATGAGGAGCCGATGAGCGCCACTGCCATAACCGAATCGCCGTCGCCACAGGCTTCGACGCCCCAGGTCAATTTGACGACTCCCAGCGACAGGCGTGCCGACATCGACGCCAAGCACACCCTCGTTGCCGCCTTGCTCGAAGAGGTTCGGTGCGAAGGTTTGCTCGTGCTGGAGCCAGAGAACTTCACCTGGCTGACCGCGGGTGGGACGCCGCGCGGCATCCTCGACGAGACGGCCATGCCGGCGCTGTACTTCAGCCCCGAAGGCCGCTGGCTGCTCACCTCCAACGTCGATACCCAGCGTCTCTTCGATGAGGAAATCGACGGTCTGGGCTTCCAACTCAAGGAATGGCCGTGGCACTGGGGACGGGCCCAGCTGCTCGCCGATCTCTGCCAGGGGCGGAATGTCGCCTGCGATACGCCGCTGGGCAGTTGCAAGCAAGTCGGCGACCGGCTGCGGAACCTGCGGCGGACGCTCACCGGGTACGAACAAGCCTGTTACCGGGCGCTGGGACAGATCGTCAGTCACGCCCTCGAAGCCGCCTGTCGAACCCTGACGCCCGGCGAGACCGAGCGCGAGGTGGCGGGCCAACTCAGTCATCGCCTCTTGCATCGCGGGGCGTCGCCGCTGATGATCCAGGTGGCGGCCGACGGACGCTCGCGGGCCTATCGGCATGGCGGCTTCACCACGACGTCGGTGCGGACGGAATGTGTCGTGACCGTGACGGCGCGCAAGTACGGTCTCTGCGCTACTGCCAGCCGGAGCGTCTGCTTCGGTCCTCCCGACGCGACGTCGCGCCGGGAGCACGAAACGGTCTGCAAGGTCAGCGCCGCCTACATCGCCAGCAGCTGGCCCGATTCGGTGGTCAGCCTGGTGATGGAGAAGGGCCGGCGGATCTATGAGCTGAGCGGCGCCGAGCACGAATGGCTCCTGCAACCACAGGGGTACATTACCGGACGAACGCCAGTCGAGTTGTTGCTAACGCCTTCGACGGAAGATTTGATGCAAGCGAACTGGGCGGTCACCTGGCAGAGCAGTTGCGGCGCGGCGTTGAGTTGCGATACCTTTTTGCTCACTGAGGAAGGGCCGCGCACCGTCACCGCCGCGGAGAACTGGCCCTTGAAGCGCATTCGCATCTCGGGGGCGGAGTTCGTGCGGCCAGATCTGCTGATTCGCTGAACGGAAGGGTGGATGGTGGATGGTGGATGGTGG
>DASPXY010001319.1:0-2142 GCA_035637055.1 Gemmataceae bacterium
CGGCACCGCCTATCACAAGAGCCTGCTGCCTACCTACGACGTCTTCGACGAGGACCGCTATTTCGAACCGGCCACGGATCCCCAACTGCTCGATTTCAACGGTTTCCGCCTGGGCATCAGCATCTGCGAGGACGTCTGGAACGACCGCGACTTCTGGCAGCGGCGCCGCTATCACCGCGACCCCATCGAAGTCCTGGTGGAATGCGGGGCCCAGGCCATCCTGAACCTTTCCGCTTCCCCGTTTGTAGCCGGCAAGCAGCGGCTGCGCGAGCAGATGCTGGGCCACATGGCGAACCGGCACGGCCGCCCCCTGGTTTACGTCAACCAGGTGGGCGGGGACGACGACCTGATCTTCGACGGCCGCAGTTGCGCCTTCGACCCCACCGGCCGCCTGTTCGCCCGCGGCCGGAGCTTTGCCGGGGACGTGCTGGTGGTGGACCTGCCGGAATGCTCCGGCACGGTGGCCGAAGACATCCTGGAAATCGAAGCCGAGATCTGGCATGCGCTGGTGCTGGGCGTGCGCGACTACGCGCGCAAGACCCGGTTCGGCAAGGTCCTGCTCGGGCTGTCCGGCGGCATCGACTCCGCCCTCACGGCGGCCATCGCGGCCGACGCCATGGGTCCGGAGAACGTGCTCGGCGTCATGATGCCGTCGCCATACTCCAGCGGCGGCAGCATCGGCGACTCCGAGGCACTCGCGCGCAACCTCGGCATCCAGGTCATCGCTCTCCCCATCGGCGAGATCATGCAAACCTACCAGGGGGTGCTGGCCGATGTCTTCCGCGGGCGCGCCGCCGATGTCACCGAGGAGAATATTCAGTCCCGCATCCGCGGCAACCTGCTGATGGCGCTCTCCAACAAGTTCGGGTCGCTGCTGCTCACCACCGGCAACAAGTCGGAGATGTCGGTGGGCTACTGCACGCTGTACGGCGACATGAACGGGGGCCTGGCGGTGATCGCCGACCTGCCCAAGATGATGGTGTACCGGGTCTCCGCCTGGCGCAACCGGCGGCGGCCGGACATCCCGGAAGCCATCCTGACCAAGCCGCCTTCCGCCGAACTGCGGCCCGGCCAGAAGGACCAGGACAGCCTGCCGCCGTACGAACTGCTGGACGAGATCCTGGAGCGGCATGTGGAGCAGTGCCTGTCGGCTGAAGAGATCATCGCCCAGGGTTTCGACGAGGCTACGGTCCGCCGTGTGCTGCACCTCGTCCGGACCGCCGAATTCAAACGCAAACAGGCCGCGCCGGTGCTCAAGGTGACGTCGCGCGCTTTCGGCACCGGCTGGCGCATGCCCATCGTTCGACAGGAATAGTCGCCGCATGAAGATTTCGATCGTCGGAATGGGAAAACTGGGGGCGCCCATGGCTGCCGTGATGGCGCACAAAGGGCACACGGTGGTCGGGGTGGACGTGAACCCCGATCGGGTCGCCGCCGTCAACCGGGGCCGGGCCCCCGTCGAAGAGCCCGGCCTGCAGCAGATGATCGACGCCAACCGCGAGCGTCTGAGCGCCACCCCAAGCTACGCCGAGGCCGTGCTGGCGACCGACGTCACCTTTATCATGGTGCCCACTCCATCCGACCCGGACGGCCCCTTTTCCCTGCGCTTCGTGCTCGGCGCGGCCGAGCAGATCGGCGCCGCGCTGCGCTTGAAACCGGCCTGGCACCTGGTGGCGCTGTCCTCCACCGTGATGCCGGGTTCGACGGGCGGCGCCCTGCTGCCCGCGCTCGAGAAGTACTCCGGCAAGCAGTGCGGCCCCGACTTCGGCCTGTGTTACAACCCCGAGTTCATCGCGCTGGGCAGCGTGGTGCGCGACATGCTGAACCCGGACATGATCCTGATCGGCGAATTCGACGCCCGTTGCGGCGCCATCCTGGAAGAGCTTTACACGGGTGTGTGCGACAGCCACCCGCGCATCAACCGGATGAACTTCGTCAACGCGGAGCTGACCAAGCTCTCGGTCAACACCTTTGTCACCACCAAAATCTCTTACGCCAACATGCTGGCGGAGGTATGCGAGACGCTGCCCGGCGCGGAGGTGGACGTGGTCACGTCGGCCATCGGCTGCGACACCCGGATCGGCCAAAAGTACCTCAAGGGCGCGATGGGCTACGGCGGACCCTGCTTCCCGCGCGACAACG
>DASPXY010001320.1:0-9669 GCA_035637055.1 Gemmataceae bacterium
GGGGAAGAAGGCAGCGGTTTGCGGCGAGAATGGCGGCCCGCCTGCCTCGGTGCTGGGTTGTCTCAGAAAGACAAACCCGGCGCCGACCAGGAGCACGGCGGTCACCATCCCCAGGCGATATCGCTGGAACGACCAGCGCGCTGGGGGGGTACGAGTCATGGATACCTCCTATGTGGTGAATTCGACAGTGCGAGTCGGGAGTGCCGGAGCGTTTGCGGCTGGCACTAGGTGCGGCCATTGTACCCGACGGGGGTTCAACAGGTAGACGGGGCAAGCAGTGGAAAAGTTTGAGCGAAAGGCGGATAGCAGAGGTAGCGGCGGTGCAACTGAGCAATGGCTCGCTCCCATTCCCCGCGGGAGGGGAGCGAGCCATCGCCCGCGCGTTACTTCTTCTTCTCGTCCCCATCAATGGCGTACTGCACGTTGATGCGGCGAGCCTGCGTCGCCAGGACGCGCAGCACCTGGCCGTCGAAACTATCGCGCGCACGGTTCGTCTGATCTTCCTTCATCTTCTTGGCGATGAACTCGGCGCGCTTCTGGTTCAGTTCGGCGGCGCGCTTGTTCAACTCCGTCCGTTCCTTTTCGCACTTCGCGAGGAAGGCTTCCTGCTCCTTGAGAGTGAGCTTCTTCAACTCCTCGGGCAGTTCGTCCTTCTTGACTTCGGCCAGTTTGACCTTGCCGCTCTTGACGGCGTCGAGCAGGTCGTACTTCGAGGTCAGGCTGCCGGTGATACCACCGAAGCCGGCGCGGTCGGCGGCGGGGGCCGTGGGCAGCGCCTCGATGGCCTTCTTCGCCTTGCCGCCTTCGCGGCGGAACTCCGCGTGGCCATAGGTCAGCATGCTGCGGGCCATCGTCGTGTTGAGCTTCGCCAGCTCCTCATCGAACGGGGTAGCGATGGCGACGACGGGACCGCCGCGGGCATCGATCTGGACATAGGAGCCTTCGGCCAGGCGGCAGATGTCCTTCCAGTATTTCATGGTCTCGGCATGGTTGCCGCACTGAACGGAGTTGATGATGATGTCCTTGGTGCAGGCCACCTTGCACGTCTCCGGATATTTCACGTCGTCTTTGTAGTCCATGTGGGGCGGGGCATCGCCGACCAGAAAGATGATCTTGAGGGTCTTCTTGTCGGCGCTCCACTTGATCTTGTGGACCGAGTCAAAGAGGGCCTGATTGACGCTCTCGGGGAAATCGCCGCCGCCCTGCGCCTTGAAGGCCATGAGGTTCGTATAAACGGCGTCGAGATCGTCGGTCAGGTCGAAGACCTTGGTGATGTATTCGTCGCCGCGATCCCGATAAGCCACCAGGCCGACTCGTAACTGCGGCGTCGGCTTACCGGCGGCGATCTGGTTGCAGATCGACCAGATCTTGCTCTTGGCGGCGTCGATCAGTCCGCCCATGCTCCCCGTCGTGTCCAGGCAGAACACCACTTCCACCTGCGGCTTCGCTGCGGGCTTTGGTTGCTGCCCCTGGGCTGTCGGCGTGAGTGTCAGCGCCGTCAGCGCCAGCGCTCCCGCGCCCAGCCAATTCGTCAAGCGGTTCATGATTCACCCCTCGGACAAGGTGTGTTCGTGAAAGTACGACCTATCATGATAGACGAAGGCGCCTGCCCTGGCGATTGCCGACCGGCCGACTGAATTCCTGTTTGATCGAGCGGCTCTCGGGGTACACTAACGGGTACTTGCACCGCGGACCGTGCTCCTGGAGGGCGAGGCTCCTGCCGAGCCACGCTATCTAGCCTGGCTCGGCAGGAGCCTCGCCCTCCAGGAGCCTCGCCCTCCCGAGCAGCCGACGAGGAGCGAACCGATGAGCAGCCAGGACAGTCTGAGCATCGCGGACCTGCTGGCGCGGGCACGTGGGAACGAACCGGGCGAACTCGACCGGCTGTTCGGCCTGTGTCGCAATTACCTCGGCATCGTCGCCCGCGCCCAGGTCGAGACCTGGCTGCAGGCGAAGGTGGACGCTTCCGACCTGATCCAGCAGACGATGCTGGAAGCCTACCGCGATTTCGCCAACTTTCGCGGCAGCACCGAGGCGGAATGGCTCGCCTGGCTGAAGCGCATTCTGGCCCACAACGCGGCCAACTTCGTGCGGCAATACCGCGGCACCGAAAAGCGGCAGGCGCGGCGCGAGGTGGCGCTGCTCGGCCCCGGCGATGGCAGTTCGGTCCGTGGTGCCGCCGACCCGGCCGACACCTGCGAAACGCCCAGCCAGCAACTCCTGCGGAAAGAGCGCGAGCTGATGGTCGCCGACGCTGTGGCGCAACTGGCGCCCGACCATCGCGAGGTCATCATGCTGCGCAACCTGCAACGGTTGTCGTTCCAGGAAGTCGCCGAGCGCATGGGACGATCGCGCCCCGCGACGCAGATGTTGTGGATGCGCGCCATCCAGAAATTGCAGCAGATCCTGGAGGCGACGGGGGGATCGCTCAGTTAGGCACGGTGCGGAGAACCCCTCCCCCCAACCCCCTCCCCTGCAAGGAGAGGGGGAGCAAGACCAACATTCCTTCTCTTCTCCCCCTCTCCGTTGCGGGGAGGGGGTTGGGGGGAGGGGTTCGATGAGGATCCCCAATGACGGCGCCAGTGCCCGACCACGCCGAGAACGAGCAAAGCTTCGTCGTGCTCAACGCCTACCTGGAGCAACTGCACGCCGGCGTTTCTCTCGACCGGGAGCAACTGCTCGCGCAGCATCCTGGGCTGGCGGAGTTCTTCGAGTGCCTCGATGCCCTCGAAGAGTTGGCCGTCCCGCCGAACGGGCAGCCGCGGCCTTCGTCAGCGGCCACTGCCGCCCTTCCGGAAGCGGTCTGGTCGGCGCCCGGCGACGGCGCCCCGACACCGATCGACTTCGGCAAGTACGAACTGCTGTGCGAACTGGGCCGCGGCGGCATGGGCGTCGTCTACAAGGCCCGGCAGAAAGACCTCGATCGACCCGTCGCGATCAAGATGATCCTCGCCAGCCATCTTGCGTCCGTCGATTGCGTCAATCGCTTCCACGACGAGGCCCGCGCCGCCGCCGGGTTGCACCATCCGCACATCGTCGCGATCTACGAGGCCGGTCAGATTCACGGCCAGCCGTATTTCGCCATGCAGTACATCGCCGGTCCGAGCCTCGCCGACGTGCTCACCGCCGGGCCGCTGGCGTATGAACGCGCCGCCCAGTGTGTCGCCTCGGTCGCCAGGGCCGTCGCTCACCTGCACGCCAAGGGCTTCGTCCACCGCGACATCAAGCCGAGCAACATCCTCCTCGACGAGAACGGACAGCCCTACGTCACCGATTTCGGCCTGGTCAAATGGCTGCAGACCGACAGCCACCGGCCGACCAGCGGGGCCATCCTCGGCACGCCGAGCTACATGGCGCCCGAGCAGGCCGCCGGCCACGCCCACGACGTCGGCCCACTGAGCGACGTCTACAGCCTCGGCGCTATCCTCTACGAGTCCCTCACCGGCAGGCCGCCGTTTCGCGCCGCGACCCCACTCGACACGATCGTGCAGGTGATCGAGAGCGAACCCGTGCGGCCGAGGCGCATCGATCCGCGCATTCCGCATAAATTGGAGGTTATCTGTCTCCGTTGTCTCGAAAAGGCCCCTGCGGAGCGCTACGCCTCGGCGCAGGCCCTCGCCGACGACCTGGAGCGTTACCTGAACGGCGAGACGATCGAGGCGACAGGGGCCGGACCAATCACCCGGCTCAATCGCTGGACGCGGCGCGAGCCGGCGCTGGCGTCGCGGCTGATCGTGCTGGCGGCCTGCTGTGCGATTATTCAGATCAACTATAGCGTCGGCGGCCGTGTGCCGGTGGCGCTGCACATCCGCGTCATGCTGCTGTTCGCCATCTGGGGCCTGCTGTCGGTGCTGTTCCAGCGCTTGCTCAATCGCAAGGAAGGACACACCTGGATCCCCTTCGCGTGGGCGGTCGCCGACATGGTCGTGCTGACCGTGTTGCTCATCATCGACGAGGCGATCAACACGCCCTTTCTGATAGCGTACCCGTGCCTGATCGCAGCCTCCGGGTTGTGGTTCCGCGTCGCGCTGGTCTGGTTCACAACGTTCCTGTCGGTACTGTCGTACGCTGTGCTGGTGGTGCGGTATCTGCTTCAGGACCACACCATCGAAAAGCCTCACCAGAACGCGATCTTCATTGTCGCCCTGTTCACGCTCGGTTTCATCATCGCCTACCAGGTGCGGCGCGTGCGCGCTCTCAGCCGTTACTACGAGCACCGGCCGTTGCCGTGAAAGGTCGACCGTGAAGGACTCGGCTCCGACAGGTCCGGATTGGGTCGCCCTGATCGGAACGGCCCTCACCATCGCGCTACACCTCGTGCTGGCGGCGACGACCCAGGGACCGAGTGTCGCGTTCATCGCCGGTGCTTGCTTATTTTGGAGCGGCTTTGTCGTCATTCGGGTGCGCCAGGATCGGGGTGTCTTGCGGACGTGGGGCTTCCGCGGGGACAACCTCCTGGCCGCGACTGGAACTGCGGCCATCGTATTTGTGGTTGCGGTCGCGGGCCTGGCCATTTACGCCCACCTTCACGGCACGCTGCGCTTCCCTCTGCCGACATTGCTGCTCTTCCTGGTGTACCCGCTCTGGGGGGTGATCCAGCAGTTCCTGGCGCTGGGCATCGTCGTCACCAATTTGGAGAGGATTCCGGCATTAAGCGAACGCAAGGTGTTGCTCGTCCTTCTCGGTGCAGGCCTTTTCGGGCTGGTGCATATCTATGATGTCCGGCTCGTCGCCGGCACGACCCTCCTGGAGTTGGTGGTGATTCCGTTGTTTCTCCGGCAGCGCAATGTTTGGCCGCTCGGAGTGCTGCACGGCTGGCTCGGCGGACTCTTCTATTTGTGGATCCTGAACCGCGACCTGTGGGCCGAAGCGTTCGGGTAAGGAGCGGTTTGACGACCGTTGTCGGGAACGCCCTTGCTGGTCTTCCGCTCCATCCGAACCATCCTGAAGGGCATTCCCGACAGTCGCTGTCAAATTCGCCTCTCCTTTGGCGTTTACCGCGGTAGCAAGTATCGATTATTTCGATTCTCCTCTTGCTCCGATCCTTGAGGGGGAGTAGTTTGGAACTGTTGGCATCAGGAACAAAGGGCCACGGAACCGTTACCGTATGCTTCTTGCCCGGTTCATTATCCTGGCGATCATCTGCTCCGTCACGCTACGGAACAATGTTGTCGCCTCCTGCAGCCATGCCCTCCACTCCACCTCGACTATCGACAGTACCTTTGACGACGACGACTTCCCCCCGGATGATTCGGACACGCCGATCCCCTCCGAGGACGAAAACCCTCTCCCCTCCGTTTCCGATTGGGCCGACGAAGCACCTTGCCCGATGCTGGCCCTCCCGTTGATCCGGACTCCTTCCCTCCGGATTGTCTACTGCGAGAGCCTCTCCAGCTGCTCGTGCTCTGCCCACCTCCTTTACACTCTCCAGCGACTGCGCATTTGATCCGCCTGCGCTTGCGGGGACTCTCCTCGGCACGCCAGCGCGCCCGCGCTTGCTCGTGCCGGTGAACCAGTCGAGTACCCCGTAGCGCGACCTGCTTCGCTCCCTGCTCACTGGCCGGGAGCGCTCGAAATCGTCCAGGTGAACCTCTCCCACCACGCCGGGCCGCGCATTGCGTCAGGCCCTTGACACCCCCGATCCTCTTTGGAGGCATTGCATGGACACCGCACAAGCTGAAGCCCCCGCCAGCGTCGCAGTCCCCGTCCACGCCGAGCGCGCCGAGATTCCGCGCGGCAATCTGGCCGGCCTGAAAAAATACTGGAAACAAGATATACTGAGTGGTTTTCTCGTCTTCCTGATCGCGCTGCCGTTGTGCCTGGGCATTTCTCTGGCGTGCGGCTACCCGCCGATCGCAGGCGTCTTCACCGCCATCATCGGCGGCATCCTGACGACCTTCTTGAGCAATTCGGAATTGACGATCAAGGGGCCAGCCGCCGGCCTGATCGTGATCGCCCTCGGTTGCATCCAGGAGTTCGGCGGCCCTGGAAACGCGCACGCCTACCGCATGGCCTTGGGCGTCGGCGTGGCTGCCGGCATCCTTCAGATCTTGTTCGGGCTGCTGCGCGCAGGCACCCTGGGCGAGTTCTTCCCCACCTCGGCCGTCCACGGCATGCTGGCGGCCATCGGGATCATCATCATCGCCAAGCAGTTGCCCGTGGCTGTCGGCGTGGGCAATCAGGGCGAGCCCCTCGAACTGATCGCGGAGATTCCGCACAAAATCGCTCACATGAACCCGGAGATCGCGCTCATTGGCGGCGTCAGCCTGCTGCTCCTGTTCGGCCTGCCGCTGATCAAGAACAAGTACGTCAAGAGGATCCCCGCACCGATGATCGTGGTGCTGGTCGCGGTGCCGCTGGGCCTGTACTTCGACCTGTCGCACAACCATACCTACACGTTCGGGGGGCAGAGTTATCAGGTCGGCGAGAAGTACCTGGTGGACGTGCCGAACAATATGTTCGAGGCCCTCACCTTGCCGAGCTTCGCCGGGCTGGCAACGCTGGCGGGCTGGAAGTGGGTGCTGATGTTCGCGCTGATCGGCAGCCTGGAGTCGCTGCTCAGCGCCAAGGCCATCGACATCCTCGACCCGTGGCGGCGCAAGACGAACCTCAACCGCGACCTGCTGGCCGTCGGCGCCGCCAACACCCTGTCGGCGTGCGTGGGCGGTCTGCCGATGATCTCGGAAATCGTCCGCAGCAAAGCGAACCTCGACAACGGCGCACGCACGCGCTTCGCCGACATGTTCCACGGTCTGTTCTTGCTGTCGTTCGTCGCCCTGGTGCCGTTCTTGATCCACCGCATCCCCCTGGCGGCCCTTGGCGCCATGCTGGTCTACACCGGCTTCCGCCTCGCCTCGCCGCGCGAGTTCGCCAAGGTCTACAAAGTCGGCAAGGAGCAGCTCCTGGTCTTCGTCACGACCATCGTCGCGGTGCTGGCGACCGACCTGCTGATCGGCATTGCCATCGGCATCGCGGTCGAGTTCCTGGTCGCGCTCGTCAACTATCCGCCGATCCGGTCGCTGTTCGTGCCGAGCGTCACCGTGGAGCAAAGCGAGAAGAGCTACCTGGTACGAGTGCGTCACGCCGCCGTCTTCAGCAACTGGATAGCGCTGCGCGGCCGCGTCGAGAGCCTGGACCACGGCCTGGACGTGGTCGTCGATCTGTCCGAGACTCACCTGGTCGATCATACCGTGATGGAGAAACTGCACGAGCTGGAGCGCGAGTTCGAGGAGAAGAACCGCAAGCTCTCGGTCGTCGGACTCGATGGCCACAGCAAGTTCTCCGACCACCCGCACGCCGGCCGGCGCCGCGATCCACAGACAAATGGGATTGGTCTGTAGCGAATGTCGGGCTTCGTGCTACAACAACAAGTATCGCCGAGCCGGGAGCGTGAGGAACCCCTCCCCCCAACCCCCTCCCCGCAACGGAGAGGGGGAGCAAGACCAACACTCTCTTTTCTTCTCCCCCTCTCCTCTCAGGGGAGGGGGGAGGGGGTTGGGGGGAGGGGTTCCTCACGCTCCCGGCTCGCCTCTGAAACCCGTTGTGGGACCATCACTCATGAGTACCTCTGCGGTTGGAACTACGCCAGTCGCCCACGACACCCAGTCGAGCATGAACGGCCAGACCGACTCCCACCTCGCCCCCCTCAAAGAAGTGATCGATCACGCAGCCCACCTGCTCCCCGCGCAGGGGCCGATCACTGTCTTCATCCATCACAACACCCTCCACGCTTTTGAGGATCTGCCGTTCACCGAAGCCGTCAAGAAGGCGGCGAAGGTGTTCGGTTGCCAGCCGTACCTGCCCGAGGATCGCTACCGCGAGGAGCTTCAGCGCGGGCGGATCCGCTTCTCGGAACTCCAGGGCGTGCTGCGCGAGGAGTTGGGCACGCGGGCGGACCAGCTGATCCTGCGCCTCTGCACGCGGCTGGAGTTGCGGCTGGCCATGCTCCACTACCCGCTGCGCTACGGGCCGACCGAGGAACTGCTCTGGTTCATGGCCGAGACGGACGCCCTGCGGCGGGTGCGGGGCGATGCCTCCGCCGCCGTCCGTGCCCGGCTGCTCGCCGAGACGCGGCGCTGGGTGATGCGCGACCTGCGCGGCGGCAACGAGGCTGGCCGCGACGAGCCCCCCACCCCGGCCGAGCGCGGCACGCCGGCTTCCCTGGCCCGGCTCCTGAAGCGCTTCGGCGCACGTTCGGTCGAGTCGTGGGGCGAGGACGTCTGGGAAGCGTTCACCCTGCGGGCACTGTGGCGCGTCTGCCGCGACGGCATCGCCTCCCTGCCCGAGCCCACCCTGCCCCCGCAGACGCCGGCCCGGCACCGCGACCTGCTCCTGGCCGCGACGGGCACCGACCCCGACCTGCTGGTCCACGACGTGCTGGTCCGCTTCTGCGGCGCCTTCCTCGACCAGGGCCTGTCCCCCTGGCGGCTGCCGCGCCGCGACGAGGGGTTCTACCGCGCCTTCTGCGCCCTGTACCGCCAGCCCCTCGGGTCGCCGGAGCCCTGGCTGCGCGGCCTGGCAGGCGAGTTGGCCCGCCTGGAGGACGGCCGCATCGCCCCGCTGGAGTCGATCCGCGAGTCCCTCGCCCTGCTCGGCGTCGCCCCCACGGAGTGGGAGCTGTACCTGTCCAACACGCTGCTGGCCCTGCGTGGCTGGGCGGGCATCCTGCACTTCCTGGAGGAACGCCCCGACCGCGCGGTCAACCCGGTGCCGCCGGGAAGCCTGACCGAGTTCCTGGCGGTACGGCTCGTCCTGGACCGGCTGGCGCTGGTGCACACGGCGCGCACGGCCCTGGGGTTCACGGGCCCACTCGAGACGCTGCGGGGGGAGTTGCGCCGGCACGTCGGCTTGCCCCGGGGACCCAGCTCCGAGCAGCGGGCCTTCCTGGTGTTCCAGCTCGCCCAGGTCCTCGGCTGGTCGCCGCGGCAACTGCACCGCCTCGACCCGATCGCGTGGATCCAGCTGCTCGCCGAGATCGAGGGGTTCGCAGCGGTCGAGCGGCGGCGCGTCTTCCACCAGGCCTACGAGCGGCGCTTCTACCGGCAGACACTCGACGCTCTGGCTCTGCACAACCGCCGAAGCCTCCCGGAGCCGGAGCGCCCGCGCTTCCAGGCCCTGTTCTGCATCGACGAGCGCGAGGAATCGCTGCGTCGCCACCTCGAGGAAGTGGCCCCCGACGCGGTCACCTACGGCATCGCCGGCTTCTACTTCCTCGATATGTATTATCGAGGAGCCACCGATGCCCACTTTGTCCCGCTCTGCCCGGCCGTGCTGCGGCCCGGGCACTGGGTCGTCGAGCGCGTGGTCGAGAGCCAGGAGGAAACCCACCAACGGCGGGCACGAACGCGGCGCGTCCTGGGAAAGGCGTCGCACCAGTTCCACCTCGGCAGCCGCAGCCTGGGCGTGGGGGCACTGCTGTCGGCAGCAGTCGGTGTGCTGGCCACGGTGCCGCTCGTCGCCCGCACGCTCTTCCCGCGGCTGACCGCACGCATCCGGCGGCTGTTCGGCCGCATCGTCCAGGCGCCGCCGCAGACCCGGCTGCAGCTTGAGCGGGGCGACGTGGAAGCCGGCCCCGAGAACGGCCAGATCGGCTTCACCCTCGACGAGATGACTAACATCGCCGAGCGCGTCCTGCGCGACACCGGGCTAACTTCGGGCTTCGCGCGGTTG
>DASPXY010001321.1:0-2221 GCA_035637055.1 Gemmataceae bacterium
AGGAGCAGGGCCTTGCTGCCGAGCAGATAGGCATCCTGGCGGCCGAGCGCATCGCGAACCTCGGCGTCTTGTGGCGAGCCGGGAGCGTAAGCCCCCTGATGGTCGGTAGCATCATCCTCCGCAGCATCAGGGGGCTTACGCCCCCCGCTCGCCAGGAAGTCGGGGACCAGCGCCCGTAGCCGTGACCGCTGGACACGCAAGGCATCGAGTTGCCCTTGCAGCCCCTTGCGCTGGGCCACTTCATCGAACAGCTCCGCCTCGCCCGGCAACGAACTCAGCGGCTCGCCGTGAGCGTCCCACTCCTGCAGCAGTCGCTCGCCACGACGTGCGAACACCGTCGGGTTGTCCGGCCCGAGAAAGCGCCAGGCGGCGGCATCGCGATAATACTTCGAGAGGATGTCGTCCTCCGAGTAGCCCGTGCCGCCGAAGATCTGGCCGGCGTTGTAGGCGATGCTGCCCGGCGCCGTCCCGAGCGCCTCGGCAACCAGGGCTTTCACGAGGCCGGCGCGCTCCACGGAGGCATCGGAAAAGTCGGTCGGCGACAGGACGTGGTCGAGGGTCTCGATCAGGTAACGCCGCGCGGCGAGGTCGGCGACCATCTTCTTGATGGCGCCGAACTTGCCGATGGCATCGCGGGCGTCCTCATCGTGGAAAAGCCCGGGGAACTGGACGCGGCCGGTCGCCTGTTCGATCGCACGACGGCAGAGCAGGTCTGCCATCCCAAACGCGATGGAAGTCAGGTCGGCGGCGCTCAGGACCGCCCAGAGGCGAAGCAGGCGCTCATGATCCACGCGCCCCCACGCCTGCGGCACCGACCTGTCCGTCAGCACGAGACGGGCCAGCCCAGCACCGCGCAAGCCGAGGGTCGCCAGTGGCTCAATGGCCAGCCCAGCCCCCGCGCCCTCGCAGGATGCCATCTCATCGCCGCGGAGGAGGATCAACACTTCGCCACTCCGCGCCGGTACGAATAGCGCCTCTGTTCGCTCGGGGCCGATGCGATCCTCAAGAACGGCGAATGCAAACCATTTTCCCTCTTGCAAGTGGTGATCCATGACGGTATGCCAGGCTTCGTCTTCGGAGCGCAGCGAGCCAAGGTCGCGCGCCCAGAGATGACAGGCGGCGCGGTACGCCAGCGAGGGGTCGCGTCGGCCCAACTCCGCCAGCAGCGCCTTGCGCTCCGGCGGGTGCAGGGTACCGCCGAGATCCTTCGCATCGACAGAGGGTATCTGCGACAGCAAATCTCGGAGAAGGGTGTCCTGCTCCGCCGTCAGCGGAATCTGCTGCTCCAACTCGCGCCAAATTGATGGCGGGAAAACGGCACCGAGGCGCGTGCGCCACTCGGCCAGCCGATCCACCAGGGCTGTGGCGGCCTCTTCCGCTCGCAGCCAAGGCCGCGTCGGGGTGCCGGCATCGCCGCCTCTGCCGAGCAGGTCGAGGTAGCGGCGCATCCCCGCGAGATGGTGCTGGCGCAGTTGACGGCCATCGGCGGCGGCCCAGGAATAGCGCTGCGATGCCGTGTGCCGGGTGCGCTCCTCGGTCTTCCCCGCAGCGGCCAGTGCGAACGACAGCAGCCGTTGCTGCACTCCTTCCGTGGTTTCCCCGTCGATACCGCGCAGCAACTCGACCATGCGAGCGGCGACATTTTGCGCGTAACGGGTGAGCATTTGTAGATAATCGGCGCGGCCGCGATCGACCGTGCGCGGCTCCTCGTCCAGCGCCTCGTCGAACTCCGCCAACTTGCGTTCGAGGCAGGCCAGCAGCCGTTCCACTTCCGCAAGCTGCACCGGACGCTCGCCGTTTAGTCCCTCCGTCGGCTCGGCTGCCAACACGGCTCGCAGTTTCTCCGTGTCCCACGGATTGAGGACACGCGGAGCCGTGGGACGGACCAGGCCGGCAGCGTTCTGGTCGGCGAGCAAGCGCGGCACGGCTGGCGAGTGGACGGCGTAGACGAAACGATGGCGGCCGTCGCGTCCCCAGTCCACCAGGTCGCTCGTGCGCCAGCACGTCTCGCACTTGATGCAGTTCTCGAAGTTGACGACCACCTGCACCTGGCCGCTGGCATTCACTCGGGCCTCGTATACATGCGCCGGACAGACGTGAAAAAGCCCCTGCTTGACCACGGCGTTTTTGTCGGGGAGCGATCGGGGCCACAGGACATGGATGTGCGATTCCTTGACCGTCTGATACGCCAGTTGCGCCAGTCGCGCCTCCCATTGCTGGG
>DASPXY010001322.1:0-2557 GCA_035637055.1 Gemmataceae bacterium
GTGAAGGGCACTTACTCCCCTTCACCTTGTCACCTGGTCACCTGGTCACCTGGTCACCTGGTCACCTGGTCACCTTGTCACCTTCCGGAGGGCGGAGGTGATCCAGCTCCTTCGCCAGCAGCAACAAGGAGCGGTTCAAGCGCCGCTGCACCGTCTTGGCGGAGACCCTGAGGACCTCGGCGGCCTCGGCCTGCGTCAGTCCCTGGACGCGCACCAGGCCAAACACCTCGCGCTCGTCCTCCGGCAGGCGGTCGATCGCCTCCAGCATGCGCCGGCCGTTGGGCGTCAGCACCGAGCCGCTACTGGGCGGCGCCGGCACCAGCCCCTCGTTCAGCTCCACCGGGGGCGGCTGTTCATCTAGGCGGCGGGCCAGGTCATTCAGTTCCCAGCGCATGTGCTGGTTGACCAGGCCGAAGAACTGGCGCACCGTCGGAGGGCGGGTCGAGCGCAGCGCCTTGAGCAGGCGCTCCACCACGGCGCCGAGCAGTTCGTCCGGCTGCAAGTTCAACGGCGGCAGCGTCAAACGGCGGTACTGGCGGTACAGGAAGTTCGCGCATAGCAACTGCAAACGCCGGACCGAGCGGTCCAGCAGGGCGCGCACGATCGGCTCGGCGGGCTGGTCGCCGGCCAGGGCGTTCAGGTAGCGCTGGACGGCGGCGGTGGTGGTGGGTTCAGCGCTCATGGCCAATCCCGAGCCCATTCGTCGGTGCGTCGCCACGAATCATAACAGATCCGCTGTCCACCCGCCACGCCAAGGACAGGAAAGGGAGAGCTGACCGGCGCGCCGGCGCGCCAGACCCATCCAAGGAGAAACGCATGTCTGCAGCCGCGATGAGGTGCGAGTCGATGCGTCCGGTGCTGCCCTTCTTGCGGGAGACCGCCAACCGAGCGGAGACGGTCGTCGGCCGGGCCGGCGCGCTCGGCCTACCGTCCCACCCCCCCGCCTCCGCGCCGGCTCACCTGCTTGTTCTCGACGAGGACACGGCCGGGCTGGCGGAGCAGTTGCGCCGGGCGTTCCCCGGGTCCGATACCCGGGTCCAGGTCGCTGGCTCCGGTCCCGGCGGCCTCCGGCACGTCCGCGCCGACTCGCCCGACGTCATCGTCCTCGGCCTGGATGCGCGCGCACCGTCCGGGCTGGAGATCTACCAGCAGATCCGCCAACTCAACGCGCGCGTCCCGGTCATCTTCGTTACCAGCGCGGGGCGGGCCGACGCGGCCATCGAGGCCATGAAGCATGGCGCCTATGACTTCCTGTTCCAGCCCATCGAGCTGCCCGTGTTGCGGCGAGTCGTCGGCGAAGCTCTGGACGTAGCCCGGCGCATGCGGGCCCTGGCGGTGGCATGCGAAACCGAGACGGACCTGGACGCGGAGGGCGCCCTCGTCGGCTCCTGCCCGGCGATGCGCGAGGTGTACAAGGCCATCGGCCGCGTCGCCGGCCAGGACGTGCCGGTGCTGATCACCGGCGAGAGTGGCACCGGCAAGGAACTGGTCGCGCGGGCCATTTACCAGCACGGCGCGCGGGCCAGGGCCCCGTTCCTGGCGCTGAACTGTGCGGCGATCCCGGAGCCGCTCCTGGAGAGCGAGTTGTTCGGCCACGAGAAGGGCGCCTTCACCGGTGCCGACCGCAAGCGCATCGGCAAGTTCGAGCAGGTCAGTGGCGGCACCCTGTTCCTCGACGAGATCGGCGACATGCCGCTGGCCTTGCAGGCCAAGATGCTGCGTCTGCTGCAAGACCAGACGTTCGAGCGTGTGGGGGGCAGCGAGACGGTCCGGACCGACGTGCGCCTCATCGCGGCCACCCACCGCGACCTGACGGCGTGGTCGGCCGAGGGTAAGTTCCGGCCCGACCTGTATTACCGGCTGGGCGTCTTCACCATCCACCTGCCGGCCTTGCGCGAGCGGGGCGACGACCTGCCGTTGCTCGTGCGGCACTACCTGCGCCGCTTCAGCCGCGAACTCGGGCGGGAAGTGCAGGAGGTCGCCCCGGAGGCGCTGGAGCGGCTGCGTGGCTATCCCTGGCCGGGGAACATCCGGGAACTGCAGAGCGTCCTCAAGCAGGGCCTGCTGCAGGCCAGCGGCACGGTTCTGCTCCCGGCCTTCCTGCCGGAACTCCCAGGTGGGCCGAGCGAAGTTGCCACGAGGGTGCCGCCAGGAGCGGACTTCATCCTGGAGGCATTCATCGGCCAGCGGCTTGGCCCCGAGGCTCGCGACCTGTACGCGGACACGCACCACCAGGTGGACCGGGTCTTGCTGCCGCGCGTGCTGGAGTACACGGGTGGGAACCAACACCAAGCCGCGCGTCTGCTGGGAATCGCCCGGCAAACCCTGCGCCTGAAACTCCGCGAGTTGGGTCTGCACGTCACGCACTCTGTTGAAGCCGACGGAGATGACCTGTCTTAGACAAAACCGCCGGGATAAACCCGGCGGCTCGTCATATAGTTACGGCAGGCAGGAAAGTCCTACAACTCCTCCACGGTCCGGCGTGGTTGCCGGTTGCCCGTTGGCTTGTCCTTCCTGGGATTGCTATGGCACTGACTTTGGAAACCGCGGTTCGTGA
>DASPXY010001323.1:0-3154 GCA_035637055.1 Gemmataceae bacterium
TGGCCGCGGTGTTCATGACGAGGCGATAGGGGTTGAAGCGGCCGAAGCCGGCGACGCCCTTGCCGCGGTCGATCTTTTGCAGGACGCCGACGAACGCCTGCTCCTCGCCTTTCTGTGACTTGTACCAACCCTCGTTGGCAAACAGTTCTTTCTTCGCAGGAGGCGATTCCTTCTGACGTGCCGCGGCCTCGCCGGCCGGTAGCCCGGTCAACACGGTCATCACCAGTGCAAACATCATCGACCCCCTTGTGAGAACGGAAATTGGGGAAGACAGTTGTTCAAGGGGTATTGTCCTCCCTTCGGGCGATGGCGGCAACCCGAGTGCAGAGGGGAAGGGAGGAGTTGAACGAGCCGGAAGCGTCAGCGACGGAGAGAGTCCGTCGCTGACGCTTCCGGCTCGTTCAACAATTCATGTAGGTGAATCCCCGACGGCGCTTGCCGGGTCTGGCACTTTCCCCGACAGATTGCGTCAGCCTTCACCCTTAACCCTGTCGTCCTATCGCGGGATTCCTTCCCGACAAGAGAAACCAGCCAACAATCTCAGCGCTCTCGTTCGGTCCGGGCTGCGGCTGGAACCGGCTGTCGCAGGTTGACAGAGGGCACAGCGCGACTAAACTGACAAGTGGCGATGGGGTTCGCCATGAACCGCTGCGGCTCCTCCACTTCCCCGCAGCTGATGACTCCTACCTGAAGGGTTCTCCCGCGGGTGGGGGTATCGGATCAAGCATCGAGGCCCCACCTGGAGGACCACGCTCCTGGTGGGGCCTTGTGCTTGCGCCCCTCTCCGGAGCGTTACCCATGAACGTCCTGACGGTGTCGCGTGAGTATGGTGCCGGTGGCGGCGAGGTCGCCCGTCGTCTTGCCGAGGCACTTGGCTGGGAGTTGCTTGATCGGGAGTTGCTGCACCGGGCCGCCGCGGCCGAGCACGTTCCCGATGCCGACCTGGAGCGCCTCGACGAGCAGGCGATCCGCCTCATAGACCGGTTCCGCCTCCACCCACCGCACCAGAAATATATCCACGGCCTGACCGAGGCTGTGCGACAGGCGGCGGCGAGTGGCAAGGTAGTTCTGGTTGGGCGCGGTACGCGGCAACTCCTGGGAGAGACGCCCGGCGCGTGCCATCTGCGGCTGGTGGCGCCGCGCGACTGGCGAGCCCGGCGCATGGCTGAGCGCGAAGGTTGGACGATGGAGCAGGCGCTGGCCCGCTGTGAGCAGGTGGAGCGTAGCCGCGAGCGTTTCACGCGCTATTTCTTCGGTCCGGATGCCACTCGGCCAGAGCAGTATGACCTGGTCGTCAATACCGGAAGGGTGCCGCTGGATGATGTGGTGGCGATCACCCTGAGTGTCGTGCGCGGTGCAGGCGCGGATCAGCCGGCTGCCGAGGGTGCCGGCCCACGTGTGCTGACACTGTCGCGCGAGCTTGGGGCCTGTGACGGGGCCTTGCTCTCGAAATTGGGGGCGCGGCTGAGCCTTCGGATCTACGACCGGGAACTCCTGGAACGGGAGGCAGCCCGATTGGGAGTGACCAGAGCCGACCTGGAAACGGTGGACGAGCAACCGATTGGCTTCTTTCAACGGGTTGGGAGCGGGGGCCTACCGCAGCGTTACCTGGAGGCCCTGCGGCAGATCCTGAGCGAACTCGCGGACCAAGGCGACGTGGTGCTCATTGGCCGGGGAGGGAACCACGTGTTACGGGAACACCCGAGGGCTTACCACGTCCGGCTGGTGGCCCCCCCAGATGTGCGTGTACAGCGGATCATGGGGCAGCATTGGGTGCGAGCCGAGATAGCGCGGAAGATGATGGGAGACAGTGACACCCGGCGGCGCCGGTTCACCGAACATTATTTCGGTCACGACTGGGCCGACCCGCTGGAGTATCACCTGACGGCCAATGCCGGGCGGCTTGGTTCGTCCCTGGTGGCTCTCCTTGCCGTCGCTACGGAACGTCTGTGGACAGGCCCGCAAGGAAACACCCCTGGCGGGAGGGCAGGCAGTGAATGACTGGTTTGGCTCGGCGCTTGAGTGGCTCCATCACGTGGTGAGGCAAAAAATGGTACTGCTCATGGTCGGGGGTGCGGTCGGCACCTGGCTGCGTTACATGGTCTCCAAGTGGTTCAATGAACAGGAATGGACGAGGGGATTCCCGTATGGAACGATGTTCATCAACGTCACCGGGTCATTCATTCTGGCGGTGGCCGCCCTGGTGATCTATGAGCGGTTACCGCCTGGGCACCAGGACTGGTATTTGCTCATCGGCACCGGGTTCTGTGGTGGGTACACAACCTTTTCGACCTTCGAGTGGGAAACATTCCAGCTGGTCCGCGATGGGAGCTATGTCCGTGCCTTTTACAATGTCGGAGGCAGTGTGCTCGCCGGCTTTCTTGCCATCCTCTTGGCCGTGGCACTAGTGAACGGCCTTTTCCCGAAACGGTAACGGAGTGGGCGGAGTGCCGAGTACCAAGGGAGGCATCGACGATCGCGATTCTCGGCCCTCCGCACTCCGTACTTTGTACTCGGTACTCTGACCCCTGGTCCCTGGAACAAGGTGCCGCGATGAAAATTGAAGTTGATGCCAAACTCGTGACCGTCTACGTGAACAGTACCGATCAGTGGCACGGCAGGGCGTTGTACTCGGCAATCGTCCAGCTATGCCACGAGCGGGGGATTGCCGGGGCGACGGTGAGCCGCTGTGTCGAAGGCTACGGCGCTAGCCGGCACGTTCACACTACCCGATTGCTCGAACTGAGCGAACATCTGCCGGTGCGCGTCGAGATCGTGGACGTCGCCGAACGCATCGACCCCTTGCTTGGAGCTCTGGAAGGAATGATCGTGGAGGGACTGGTGACTATAAGTGATGTCCATATCGTAAGGTACTTGGAAGACCCGAAAAAAACTTGATGGGCGCCTGATCAGTCAAGTGGGGCCGCCTCGGTTTCCTCGCGCCAGGCGAGCACCCGACCGTCGAGGATGTCCAGCACCTCGCGACGGTCGCGGCGCGGGAGTATGCGGCAACTTCCCCAAGTCGATGCCCTTCTGCCGGAGCAGGCGGGCGTAGGCTTGAAATGCCGTGTCGCTGGTGCCGTTGGAATGAGTGACCGCGAAGCCCATGTGCGTCACCTCAGAAAGCGACCTGGCCATTCTACGCTGGAGTTCG
>DASPXY010001324.1:0-3960 GCA_035637055.1 Gemmataceae bacterium
CGCGCCCGCCAGGCGACCGTGTCCTTCCACAGCGCTTCGGCCCACGCGGGCTTGTGGTCGCCAAAGGCCTGATCCAGCCGCGCGGCTGCCTCGGCGAAGCGTTCCAGCGTGGTTGCGGCCTGGAGGTAGGCGTTCCAGGCGTAGCGATCCCGAGCGTCCAGGTCGAGCGCCGTGACCGCGTGGCGAAACGCTTCGTCCGGAAGGTTGCTCGCGGTGGACATGCGCGCCAGATTGGCGAAGACGCGCGGCCGCTTCATCCCGCCCTCGACCGCGCGGCGGAGATAGCGCAAACTCACCTCGGGCTCGCCGTTGATCAGCATCAGCAGTTCAGCGGTCAGCCACGCGGGCACGGGATCGGCGGGCCGCGCCTCGCGCGCCTGCTTCAATTCCTTGTCGAGCGCCGCCGCCTTCTTGTCAAACTCGGCCTGGAGGCGATCGCGCTCCTCGATGGCCGCCTGCAGTTCTTTGGCGTGCTCTTTCTCATTCCAGGCACGGGCGCGTTCCGCCAACGCCCCAAAGCGATCCTTGATCTCGCTCAACCCCTGGAACGCCTTTTCCAGATCTGCATTGGCGAGCATGGCGCTGTCGCCGGCCCCCTCCAACCCCGGCTTGTTGAAAGCACCCAGAAAGCTCCCGTCGTCGTCCTTCGGGATGGCCTCGCCGCCGGATGGTTTCGCGGATGGCGTGCTGTCGGGGGCTTTCTTCACTTCGGCCTGCTGAATGACGGGGCGCTGTTTTGCGGGAGGGGATTCTGGGGTCGTGTCGGATACCTGGCCGCGTGTGAGGTAGAACCACAGGGCCAGCCCGAAGGCAATGCTGCCGCCGATCAGCGTCCACGGGATCGCGGTCGGTTGGGGAGTGGCGGCCGCAGTCTGACCTGTCGTTGCGCTCCCGTCGGCCTGTCGTTTTCCCTTGCGCTTGCTCATGCTCACTCGTGACTCAAAACAGTTCGCCGATGACACGGCCGTTGACCGCGACGCCGAGGGTAGCGGCCTGCTCCGTGGTGATGCCGGCGGCGTGGTGGATGGTCGCAGCGAGGTCGGCGGGTGTCAGCGGCCTTTCGTGCGGTCGCTCGCCGCGCCGGTCGCTCTCGCCGACGACGCGGCCGCCACGGACGCCACCGCCCGCGATCAGGGCGCTGTAGCAGTGCTCCCAGTGATCGCGGCCAGCGGCGTTGTTGATGCGCGGCGACCGGCCGAACTCGCCTACCGCCACCACCAGCGTCGTTTCGAGGAGGCCGCGCTGGCGCAAGTCGATGAGGAGCGCCGCATACGCCTGATCCAGCCACGGCCCCTGCCGATCCTGCATGAGCTGGAAGTTGCGGTAGTGGTTGTCCCAGCCGCCGTCGCCGGCGTCCTCCTCGGCTTCGACGTGATCGCTCCAGTTGACCTGCACGAAGGGCACCCCATGCTCGACCAACCGCCGCGCCAGCGCGCACGACTGCCCGAAGCGCGTCCGGCCGTAGCGGTCGAGCAGTTCCGGCCGTTCCTGCGACAGGTCGAACATGCGCCGCGCCGACGGCGAGGTGAGCAGGGCGAACGCCTGGGCACGATGATCGTCGATGGCGCGGGCCGAGCGCAGCAGTTCGCTTTGACGCTGCGCCGAGTCGAGGGCCTGCATCAGGCGGCGGCGGTTGCCGAGGCGCTCAGGCGTCAGGTCAGGAGCCAATTGCAGGGCGGGAATGCGCGTACCGTGGACGGGGTCGTATTCGAGACGGAAGGGATCGTAAAGGGCGCCGAGGGGGCCGCCACCCTCACCGGCGATGGCGCGCTTGCCCTGGTGTAGGCGGCCGCCGACGACCATGAACGGCGGCAGCGGCGAGCGAAAGCCGCGGACGCGGGCCACGACCGAGCCGGTCGCTGGCCGCACTCCACCCGTGAGCGCTTGCCCGCCGAGGTTGACCGCGCCGCCGGCGCTGCCGGTCAGGCCGACCGTGCCGGCCACGCCGTGATCGTTCGAGGAGGTGTGCAGCGACCGCAGGATACTAAAGCGATCGGCGAGATCGGCGATCTGCGGAAACAGTTCGCTGATGCGCACGCCCGGCACGCGCGTCGGGATGGCGGCGAATGGACCGCGATATTCCAGCGGCGCCGCGGGCTTGGGATCCCAGGTGTCCAGCTGAGCGGGGCCGCCCCAGAGCCAGAGCAGAATGACCGAGCGGGCCGTGCCGGTGCCGTAGGTGCTGGCCCGCCCGCGACCGCCGAGCAGGTCGGCGAGCGACAGGCCGAGGACGCTGCTCGCCCCGACCTGGAGAAACGCTCGTCGAGTCACCCCCTGACAGGTGCGCTGTGTCTGCCGGCCGATCAGGAGCATGAGAGAGTCCCCCTGGTTGCTTCCAATCAGCTGAT
The DNA here is from genome assembly GCA_035637055.1 of Gemmataceae bacterium. GTDB lineage: Bacteria > Planctomycetota > Planctomycetia > Gemmatales > Gemmataceae > DASPXY01. The sequence continues at coordinate 2,349 of DASPXY010001324.1, forward strand.
TGTATCACGGCCAGTCGGGGAAACTACGAGTTCTTTTCCGTGATCGGAGGAACGCCTGGCAAGGACAGCAGGGAGATGGTAACGTGGGGAAGGGGACGCTCACGGGAAGACTCTCCTTCTGCAAGGGGACAATCATGGCTACCCAGGTCAACGGCCCGAGAGGCGAGGGACGGAGGGACGGCGGTTGTCGCCGCAAGGTCTTCGCCATCGCTGCGCTGGTGGGGCTTGCGCTCGTTATTGCCACCGGCACGGCCTTGCTTGTCGTCGAGATTGGCAAGGGGATGACGGCATTACGGCAGGCCCGCGAACGGGGCAAGGAGCTGACAAAGGAGATGTTCGCGAGAAAACTTCGTGATCGGATTGCGGTGATTCTCGACGATGTGCTCTTGGACCCGCCCCCGATCGGCTGTCCTCGGCCACCCACGGTAACTCCAGAGGATCTGGAGCGTCTGGGATCCATCCTGAAAGAAGCGGTCCGCAAGCAGGCCGAGCAGAACCAACAACCTGCCCACGACGGAAAGGACTGACCCAGCCGACACATCTGGCCCTATTGCCGCTCGCTCGTATCTTCTTTGTCGGTTGCTAACAGTTCAAGGACTTTCACGAGCGCATGAAGGGTTTGATTAACGGGCGTCGCAATCCCCAACTCTACTCCGCGACGGGCCACATAGCCGTTGAGCGAGTCGATTTCCGTGACCTTGCCACGGCTGATGTCCTGGGCGGTCGAGGAGAGCGTGCCGGGCATGCTGTCCGCGAGTTTCCACGCCACCTCGACCATGTTGACGTCCGGCATCTGCACGCCCGCGGCACGAGCGACGGCAACGGCTTCCTCGACGACCTGCCGGATGAGGTCGCGTGTCAAGGGATGAGCGGCGATGCGGCCGTAGCGCGAGCGTGTCAACGCCGACATCGCGTTGTAGGCACAGTTGATGATCAGCTTGGTCCAGAGATCGCCTTCGATGTTGTCCGACACACGGCAAGGAACTCCCGCACGCACGAAGGTCGCGGCGAGGCTTTCGAGCCACTGCCGCCGGCCAGAGTCGGCCGGATCGCGTCGCGGTAGATCGCCCAGGATGAGATCGCCGCGCGCGGTGTGCTTGACACATCCCAGCGCCGTCATTTCGGCGCCCACGTAGACGACGGCGGGCACGACCTCGTTGTTGATGACCGAGCGAATCCGCTCGGTGTTGTCCACGCCATTTTGCAGACTGATGACGACCGTTTCAGGGGTGAGATGCGCGGCGAGCATGCGCGCGGCCTCTTCGGTGTCGAGAGTTTTGACGCAGAACAGGACCAGGTCGGCGTTGCACGCGGCGGCGACCTCGGTGGAGGCGGTCACTCGAAGGCGCTCGCGAAAATGGAGGCTTTCGAGGAGCAAGCCATCGCGAGCCATTGCCTCGACATGGTGCCGACGGCCGATCAGGGTGACAGGGGCACCGGCACGAGCGAGCATGCCCCCGAAATAACAGCCAACGGCGCCCGCACCCAGGACCGCAATCGTTGGCCACTTGACTTCTGCCACAACGCCTCCGAAACTCAAGCGCCCCGCTACGGCGCTGGCTTTGCGAGAATCGTTTTCTTTTCGTTTGCCCGGAACCAATCGATCGCAACG
>DASPXY010001325.1:0-2002 GCA_035637055.1 Gemmataceae bacterium
GGCCTTCTCGAAGGCGTCGCCGATGGCCGTGATAAGGCCCCGGCTGAGGGCGTTGCGCTTGTCCACACGATTGAGCGTGACGACGACGGCCGGCGGCCGTGCCTGATACAGCACGAGCGGTTCGGTCATGACGGTTTCCTCACAGTGGGGCGGAGCATGGCGGCGTGGTTCTCGGGGCGTTCGATCGGCATGGCGAGCAGGGCCAGGGCGAGCGTTTTGCCCTGCGTGTCGGTGCGCAGCGAGCGGCTGGCGCCGCCGGCCAGCACATCGTAGAGCACGAAGTTGAGGGCGAAGACGTTCGGGACTTCGTAGCGGACGACGCGCGAAGGAGAAAGTGGAGCGAAATAGTCGCTCACAACCTCAGCGGTCAGGTGGCTTCGCAGCCACTCGTAGCCAGCCTCGGTGTAGGCGATGATGGCGACGTTGGCATGGTTACCCTTGTCGCCGCTGCGACCGTGAGCGATATCGCGGAGCGGAATTGACGCAATTGGGCTCATCATCGTCTCCAGATTACTTTCGCAGCAGGTCCACACTCGGTAGGTCGCGGTGGCGATGGTGCAAGTCGAGGACTTTCACCAGCGTTGGCCGCTCCAGTACCTCGTAGGCCCGGCGCATCAGGCGATAGCCGTCATTGCTGTACTTCGTGCCGCCCCAGTACCACAACGACCGTCCCAGGCCGAGCGCGGGGATCGGGTCGCCCTTTTCGCACTTGATAAGCGCCTGCGCGACCAGGTTTTCGATTACCTCCGGCTCGCGGAGCGTGTCGCCGTTAGGGGCGAACACGGAAGGGGGACGACTGGTCGGTTTGCCGGGCACGATCAGATCCAGGCCCGTGTCGGTGGAAATGCCCGCGCCGCGGCGTTCGTTTCGACGAATGCCTTTTGCGCGCATGAAGGCGCGTAACCTTTCCAGAAAGCTGCTGAGAACCTCCTGCTCGCAGCGGTAGTGGGCTTCCTCGTCGGGGTCGTCCTCGATCAGTTCGTCGTTGCCTTCGATGTTCTCCTCCGCCTGTTGGAGGACAGCGTCAAACAGACCGTGGTATTCCTCGATGCAGTCGCCGTCACTGTGGTAGAAAGAGGCGGCGCCACGGAAGCCGCGCGCCGGATCGTCCAGGAGGAGCCCCCAGTGCAGGGCGTCGGTGCCGCCGTAGAGACACGAGAAGAACTCGGGCGGGTCGCGGTAGAACCGCCAGTGTAGCAGCATCGACAGGGCCGGCTGCAGTTTCGCGCGCCGCGTCCTCGGCAGCGCCAGCACCTCCAGCGGCCCGCCGGGGCTCATCCTTAGGGCGCTGAAACACCCGCCGAAATACCCGCGCCGCTCCTTCGCGGTGAGACCAGCAACGAACTCGTGAAATTGAAACAAGCTCTCGGGGAACTCGACGCCGTACAGTTCCGCCAGGAACGTCCGATCGTCGCCATCATTTCGACCTTTGACCATCGCTCACCTCTACTTTGGCGTGAACGGCGCTCTTGGCGATCAGGGCCGGCCAGTAGGCGAACACCTCGCGCACGGGCGGGCGGCCGGTGGTGTAGCCGGTGACGCCCGGCGGCCCCGCCGTGACCAGCGGCGCGAACTCCTTGGTGAAGCGCTCGACGGCAGCGCGTCGGCTGTCGCGCACGCTCACGCGCAGCACCACCTCCGGCGGCGGGGCCGTGGTCGTCACCACGCCAGGGACACAATCGCCCGCCCCCAAGCATTCGACGTTGCTGTGCTCCACCTCCACCCCAGCGTGGCGCAAGCGCTGCAGGATCACCTCGCCGGCAAGGCGTGCCTTCGCCACTGCGTCCGGCCCGAGCAAGACGAGAGTCCCGCTCGCCATGAAGCCGTCGCGATAGGCGATCGAGACCTTGTAAGAGTCGGTCGCCGGTTGACCGCGTGCGCCGCGCACCTCCACCGTGTCCATGTCCGTCTCGGTCAGGGTCACGCTCGTGAAATCCGCCGTCACGTCGGGCGTGAGGTACGCCGCCGGGTCGCCGACCTCGTAGAGTAGTTGCTCGGTGAC
>DASPXY010001326.1:0-2904 GCA_035637055.1 Gemmataceae bacterium
TCTGAGTTCAGCGCCTACGACCTTACGGGAGTCTGGATAGAGTTTTGCAGTCCCACGGGTCCTAGTGTCAAGTTGGCCGGTGCCTGGACTAACGATTTATCCCGGTCGTGAATTGCTTCGCGGCTTTGTACCTCGTGGTCCAGTTGACCCAGACCCACCGGGGAGAACCGGATCGCGCGCGGAGTCCAGTTTGCCGGCGTTCTTTCTGCCTGCGGTCGGGTCACGGGATCCACTCGGGAGGGGCGCGGCTGCGGCGCGATCCAAAAGGGAAGGCCGCTCCGAAGCCAATGTCACGATGTTGGCGCCAGAAGAACTGTTGCTCCGTAGTTCCTGTCTTTGCGCCGGAGCCGAACGTCCAGGAATGCCCGGCGTGGTTTCTCGCGCCGGCTTCTGCGCGACGCGTGGTGAACCGGCCCCCGCGCCTCCATCTGCCGGCTTCGGCCCTGGGCCCTGACCCTGGCCATGCTCCTCGAGTTGAGCCGCCATAGGCCCCCTTCCCGCCAGGTTGCGTGCTGGCTCACGCCGGTCTATGTCTCGTTCATCCACGAGACCGTTGAGGCGCGGTTCTGTGGAACGGTCAAGAAGAACGGCGATCGGCGGCTCAATCGCTTGCCGACTTGATCCGTCGCCATCCCAATCTGCTGGCTCTGGAAGGTCGGGCACGACGCTCGCTGCTACAGAAGGGGAAGCCTGCGCAACAGCGATCAGCGCTGTGCTCCGTGCCGGCCACTGAGTGAAGGAAGAACTCGGCCGTGGTGTGGACGTCGGCCCCGGATTCGACGAGTGGGGACCTTGCCCTCCGCCTGCAGGCAAGGTTACTGCCTCGATGTCGCGAGCAGGCGATGGTGGCATGGAACCAGGAGCGTTCGCTTCGTCCGCCAGCGGGCTCGGAAGGGGCGCCGGCCCGGCCACCGGCTCGAAAAAGTCAGCCTCTGTCTGACTAAGCAGCTCAGCAGTGATCCCTGGTTCTGAATCAGGTAACACCGCGTCCCCGCCGGGGCTTACCTGCTCCGAAATTGCCACGAAGATGATCTGCTCGACCACCCGGTCTACGGGCACCTGGACTTCGACGGGGACCTCAGCGACGACACGAATGGGATTAGCCGTCGCAGCTTGGTTGTTTTGTGCAGGGGCGGGGGCGAGCAGCCCCTGGAGCAGCGCATATATGGGGATGAGCAAGAAGAGCAGGGCGAACACACGGAGTTGGTCGGCGAGGAGAATGCGACGAACCGTGCGGGCAGGACGGCTGCCGCCGGGGTGGCTCGGGTCGCGATTGGTCACGCTTCCCCCAGCCGTGCCAACTACGGACAGGACCGTTATGTTGACAGTTTGTTACACCGGCCCAAATAGGAAATATTGGCTACTGGTCCGCTTCGGCCTTTCCATCAATGATGACGCCTAACCTCGCGAACCCGGCTGGAGCGATTCAAGTTGGTCCTCGTCTGGAAGCCGTTATCAAGGGCTTCCCCGCCCATTGTTCCCGTCCTTTCTGCGGCGACGGCTCCCCTGTTTCTTGATGTCCTGCCTCTGGGTGGGTGCAGTGCACTCTCGCTTTTGACGCTGCTCCTCGGAGCCATCGTCTCCTCTGCCGCCGTCATACGGATACGTCATGGCCGCGGCATCTCAGTCTTGTCCGCTGTTCTCGTCCCAACGTGGCTGACGTGTGGTGGGGCCGCGACCGCCTGGGTTGCTCCTTTGTCGGCCTTCGCCGGCTACTGGTCACGTTCCCACTCATTATCTGTCGCGGCGCTACATGCGGTAGCGGTATGTGCGGGAACCCTAGCGGGCAGCTTTGTTGGTTCCGTCTTATCACCGCCTCTTCCGCTCGGACCACTGCACAGTGACACCGCCGTATCCGCCCTCCTGTTCGTCCTCGGTTATTGGGGTGGCGAACACGCGATCATCCAGGTTGGTGAAAGGGTCGCCCGTGCAACCGCACTCGCCGTGCCGCGCTCGAACTTCGTCGCAAACCTGCTTCTGCTGTTCCCCGGCTCTGTCCTAGCTCAGATTCAAATGCAGCACGGTTTTCTTTTCTCAGGCCCTTTGCTACTTCTGCTCGTACTCGCCCTGTGGCTAATCACTCTCTACGTGGGTGCCTCGACGGAGCGCGAGGGTGCTGTGATCGAACAGGCGCGTTTGCAGTCCGTCGTTGCTCAGGTTCCAGACGCCGTGGTCCTTCTGCGGCCCGACCTGCGCATTCAATGGGTAAACGAAGCGGGGGCCCGGCTTGCTGGCTGGATACCATCCGCCGCCGTAGGCCGAACCTGTGGAGAGGTCTTTCGGCTGGCCGACCGAAATGGTGCGCCCATACCCCACCGCGAGCTTCTGGCTGGGGCAGCAGAGTATGACCTCCCGACCAGCATACAGTGCGAGCTCCGAACTGACGATGGCCACAGGCTCAGTGTCCTGGCGACGTACAGCGCCACGCTGGACGAGTCGGGCGCGATTGAGGCAGGTGCACTGTCGATCCACCCGCAGGAACCGGCTGAGAGGGCCGATGAACGAGCCGCGGCCCTCGCCCACGAGCTGAGATCGCCGCTCACCTCCATCACCCTCTCGGCTGAGATGCTGGGTCGCACCAGTCCATCGGATCACGTGCGTCAGGCGCGCTACCTCGCGGCTGTGACTGCATCAGGCGAGTACGTACTCCGCCTCGTCAACAACATGCTGGATCTCCAGGCGATCGCCGGAGGCCAGGCCTTGACCGAGGAACAGGTCCACCTTGACGACCTCGTGCACGCCGGCCTGGCGATGCTCCGGCCCAAAGCGGACGAAAAGCGAATCCATCTGTCCTTGAGCATGGATCAGGATTTGCCGATCGTCCAGACGAACGAGCTCCTTCTCCGGCGTGCCGTCGATAATCTTCTATCGAACGCGGTCAAGTACACGCCCTCGGGCGGGTCG
>DASPXY010001327.1:0-6479 GCA_035637055.1 Gemmataceae bacterium
CCACTCACCACTCACCACTCACCACCTGTTACTTCTTCGTGTGACCGCGTGCGAAGATGCTGGCCACGTAGGTCAGCACGTCGGTCGCACTGGTCTCATTGTAACCATAGTCCCGAATCAGGCGGCTCTTGACGATGTCGATTTTCTCCTGCGTCGCCTTGTCCACGACGCTCGAAACCAAACTGGTCAGTTTAATCGTGTCCTTCTGATCCTCGAAGAGCTTCAGTTCGAGAGCCTTCTGCAGCCGCTCGTTCGTCTTGTAGTCGAACTTCTTGCCGTCGATGGCAAGAGCGCCGATGTAGTTCATGATCTCGCGGCGGAAGTCGTCCTTGCGGCCCTCGGGAATGTCGATCTTCTCCTCGACCGAACGCATCAGCCGCTCGTCGGGATCTTCGTAGTTGCCGGTGTAGCGATTCCGCACCTTCTCGCGCTGCGTGTACGCCTTGACGTTGTCGATGTAGTTCGAGCACAGGCGCGTCAGGGCGTCCTCGTCGGCGGCGATGGCCCGCTGGACCTCGTTCTTGACGATGTCCTCGTACTCCTCCTTGACGACCGAGAGCAACTCGCGGAAGTGCTGCAACTGCTCCTGGCTGGTGATCAGCGAGTGGTGACGCAGACCGACGTCCAACTCGTGCAGCACCATGAACGGGTTGACGCAGCTCTCGGAGGGGTGCGCGACCAGGGCGTTGCTGATCTTGTCCTGGATGTAGCGCGGGCTGATGCCGTGCATGCCCTCGTTGGCCGCCTCGCGCTTCAACTCGACCACGTTGTCCTCCGTGAAGCCGGGGAGCGTCTTGCCGTTATACAACTTTAGCTTCTGCAACAGCGTCAGGTTGGCGTGTTTCGGCTGGACGAGGCGCGTCAACACCGCCCACATGGCCGCGATCTCGATGGTGTGCGGCGCGATGTGCTTGCCCTTGACGCGGTCGGCGTTGAAGTCCTTCTCGTAAATCTTGATCTCATCCTTCAGGCGGCTGACGTACGGCACGTCGATCTTGACCGTGCGATCCCGAAGCGCTTCCATGAATTCGTTGTTCTGGAGACGTCTGTATTCTGGTTCATTGGTGTTGTGCGCCACGACGTTGCCGACGCCGCAGACGAAGTTGTGCAGGCCGACGCACTCGATGTCGTAGACCCACTCATCCTGCGCTTGCCGCTCGTGCAAGTGAGCTTCAAAGCGGTAACTCCTCCTCTCCCTGTCAACCACAACGCGGAGGTGGTAGGCCGGTTCTTGGTCCTCTCTCTGTTGGCAGTAGACGCTGTAGTCCTGTCCCAGCATCGTCGCCAACGTACCCACTTGGGCCGTCAAGATGGGCGAGATACTGCCGAAACTGAAATATTGTTCGCGGTACTCGGGCGAGGAAACCTGCGCGCGCTTCTCCGTCAGCCGGCGTGTCCCGTCCGTCCTCATGATCTCATCAAACGCATGTTGCAAGTAAGCGCTCGGCAGGCGGAACAGGAAATCCGGCAGCCGCTTGTTGACCGCGTGTTCGCCGCAGAAGTGGCGGGCCACCCGGCCAATCGCCTCGGAACTGAGGTACAGCCGCCAGGCCGAATCGGTCTGGGCGCCGAAATCGATCGACCCCTTCGCGGTCGTAATGCGGGCGTAGGCGGCCTGCACGCGCTCCAGTTCCGCTCGGTTCGCCTGGCTGATCACAATGCCGCCATTGCGGCCGTTGACGTGCCCCTCAGTCGCGTACCACACGAGCACCGTCAGCAGATCCTTGAGCGGTTCCACATCGCAAATCGGGTCGTAGATGGCCCGGATGGCAGTGGCGTGGCGCGGCAGATCGAGCCGCGCCCAGCCGGCGGCGCACGGCTTCGTTAGCTTCCCGCCGGTACTGGTGACACGCACAGCGTCGCGCACGAAACCGGGAATTCCTTCGATCACATCGACCATTTCGCCAGGGCGTTCGGGCGCGAACGCCTCATCGAAGCGGCGCAGGGCCATAATTTCGTGCCGCTCCTCCGGGAAGAACGCCTTGCCGTCGCGGCCATAAATCGAGTGATTCGGCGTCGTCTCGACCACGCCCCATTTCTGCGAGGTCGTCAGCATCTTGCCCGTAAAGCGATGGCGAAACACCGATTTAACCGGCGTCCAGGCAGCCCTCCCGCTGTCAAAGTCGTACGCCAGCACCTCCAGCCCGCTCGGGTCGTCTGCGAACCGCGCGTGCAGTTGCTCCAGTGTCGCCCAGCCCGGTAGCTGATCGTAGCGATACGGGATCGGCGTGTTGCCAACAACGCTATGGCCCAAAATGACCTCGTCAATATCCGTTTGGGCGAATTTCTTCGGCTTGATCTTGTGCTCCTGCGAGGCGCCGAGCAGGTCATAGAGGAATGCCACGTCGAGTTTGAGCACCTCGATGAACTCGACCAACCCGCGATTCGCGATGTTCAACTCGCCATCGAAGTTGAACGCGCGCGGGTCCGAGTCGGTGCCGTATTCCGCGATTTTGCGATAGTTGATATCGCCGGTAAGCTCTGTGGAGTCCTGGTTCTTCTCGTCCTTGGGCTGGAACGTGCCGATGCCGATGCGGTCCTGCTCGGACAGGATCAGGCGATAGACCTTGATCTCGTCGAGCATGCGGTTCCAGTCGCCGTCGTACTTGGCCAGTCGTTCGTTGTACATCTGGCGGCAGAACGGGCACATGTCGCCCTGAATGGAAATATGGTAGTCGTTCGGATTGCGGCCCTCGTTGAGGCGTGCCAGCAGGGGCGGACGCAACTCGTGGGGGACGAGGTGCAGCGGCTCCTCGTGCATGGGGCACTTCTGCCAGACGCCTTCCGGCCCGCGCCAGGAGTACGAGAACACCATGCCCTGATCGGTCTTCGAGTATTCTTCGAGGCCCTTCTTGAGCAGGCGGGCGATGGTGCTCTTCTTCGAGCCGACGGGGCCGTGCAAGAGCAGCACGCGCTTCTCGGTGCCGTAGCCCTTGGCGGCCGACTTGAACGTGTTGACCAGGTGCATGAGCTGGCGGTCGAGGCCGTAGATGGCGTCGCCATGCTGGGCCGCGAACTGCGTGAAGAACTGGTAGCGGGTGATCTTCTCCTTGTGTTCGTAGGCTTCCTCGGTGCCGTGCGAGAGGATCATGTCGTACAGCCGCTGATAGGCGGTGCGCGTCACCTCCGGATGCTCGGCAACGATGTCGAGGTACTGGTCGAAGGTGCCTTCCCAGTGTTTTTTGCGGTAGTCGCTGAGGTTCAGCTCCTGCCGGATCGCATTGAGGATTGCCTTCCCCGTGGTCATTTGTGTTCTCTCCGTTACAGAGGCGCCGCCGGGCCGCGCCGGGTTGTCGCCTGGGATAATCATGTCAAGCCGGGACTCGCGGCTGCGCGAGTCCGCCGGTTGGGAAATGGACGCCGCCAGGTTCAGGGCACAGCCCGCGTGCAGAGAGGCGAGTCAGGGTTGCTGCGTGCGCCGCGGGCCCAGGGTGCGCTGGCGGAGGGATAGTGCGGGTAAGCGAACGCGCGCCTGAGCGAACACGGCTGGAGGACTGGGTCGGCTCCACTCGTGGGCGTTCCTGCCTGCCCCCAGGATTTGGGGGTCGCCCTGCCTCTCGATGTTCTCGCTAGTTGCCACTTCAATTCTAACCAGGCCGCGCGGCGGGGTCAAACCAGCCTGCGCGACAGATCGCGAACGCCCCATGCCGGCTACGGCCTGACGTCCTTGTGATGGTCCTCCTTCCCCGTTTCCATTCTACGGTCGCGACTCGGCAAGTTGCGCAGGGTGCGTCGCTTGCCAGGACTTTTGCCAAGGGTGCTGTACTCTCTGAATCTTCTAGTAGCAGCATACGCTGTTCCGCTGGGGGCTTGTCAAGAGCGGTTTGCCGTCACAGCGCGGCGAGCGAGCGGCGTGAATGTGTGGGACACCTGGGAGAAGGGCGCTCTTCGCCCCTGGCCGCGTTGGGAGTGAAGACTTTTTCCCGCTTGCGGGTTAGCGCGCAGACCTTTTCCTCTGGATTCGCCGGCGCTTTCTTGCTAAAGCGATTTGCCCGTGAGCGGTTCGGTCGCACCTCGCGGAGGCTGTTGTCCGTGCCGCGCTCCTGACCAGAGCGGCGCGGTCAGCAGAGTACCGCCGGCTCGTGCCGCCGCGAACTCTTACAGGAGGCGAACAGATGTTGCGCAGTCTGCTGACGTTGCTGGGGGCGGCCATCGTGACCTTTGCCATCGTGGGCTGGTTCCTCGGTTGGTATCAGGTCCGGACCGCCCCAGGCCCCGAAGGGCACCGCCAAGTCAATATCGACTTCAACGGTCCCAAGATTAGCAAGGATTTGAGTACAGCGACAAACAAGATCAAGAATACCCTGCAGCCAAAGGGCGCGTCGAGCGGCCCAGACTCCGTGAGCGCCCCGACGTTGCCGCCGCTGCCCCTGCCGCCCGGCAGTCCGACGCCCGGCAGTTCCACCGATGTGCAACCCGCCAGTGGGAGGGTGGTCGTCCGGCCCGCGCCGTCAACGCTGCCCCCGCTGCCTCTCCCGGTCGGGATCGGCAACACGCGGGATGATCTCCATTAAGAAAGACCGTCTCCTTGCTGCGAAATCGACGACCGGGGCGTGAGCGAAGCCATCTTCGTTCGCGCCCCAGGCCGCTTCGTAGGCCACGCACTCGCCATCTCTGTGCATTGTCCCCTGTGGCACGAGGTTGAGCCCTGGGCAATCTGCCAGTACACTGAAGGCATGGCCAACCCGCCAGTCAATCCTCAAGAAGCGTTGCATTCCTCCCTACCAGCAGGCACCTCGCTGGTCGTGGTTTTCGTACCCAGCCTTGACCGCGAGGGCAAGCCGATCGAGCCAGATTACTGGGTCGATGAGGTGCTGACGACGCTCGGGCGGCTGTTCCGCGGATCGACGGCTTACCCGCGTGGCCGGGGCGTCTGGCGGGACGATGCGCGGGGAGGTGTCCTGCTCAAAGAGGAGCCGGTGATTGTCTTCTCCTACGCCGCTGAGCAAGCCCTGACCCTGGAATCCCTGGCGGAACTGTACCGCACACTCAGCAGGATGGGCCGCGAGGCCAGGCAGGGAGAAGTCGGCGTGGTGATTGACGGCAAGTACTACGGCATCACGGACTATCAGGCGGAGTGATCGATGCTCACCGAGAAAGAGATCCAACAGGCGTTGCACGCCTGGCGCGTCGTGCCCCTGGGCGTTCCGAGCCCTCACGGTCCCCTGGGATTGGAGCATCTGGCCGGGGCGGTGGCCCAACTTGCCGAGTCTCCCTTCGCTTTTTCGGAAGGACTGCGGATTGCCCGGCCGATCGCTCTGACCTTGCCGGCCTGGGAAAAACTGCAGCGGCTGGCGGAGTCCGCCGCTGCAGCGGGTTCCCAGCCGGTGACGGCGTCGCAACTGGCGACGGCAATCCTCGAACAGGTGCTGGCGAAGTCTCCGCCGACGTAACTGCCTCTTTCTTGAGTCCGATTTTGCAATGGCTTCAGCGCGTCTCGCGCTGGAGCACCTTGCGCGACGTCATGTGCCGCATCAACTCGGCCTGGTCCAAAAAGTACGTCGGCTTGAGCTTCCCCGGACTGAACAGTTTCTCCGCCTGATCCTGGTAATGCTGCGACGCCGGCCGGTCGCTCTGCCCCAGCGGCAACAGGGTCCACGAACGCGGTGGCTTCGTCAGCTGCACCAGCTGCACCGACGTTTGCCCACCCTGGCCGATGAGCGTCTTGTCGTCGCCGCTCGGAGCAAAGCCGATCGCGCGTGGCGTGGCCAGGCCGGGGACCGACCCGCCGCCGACCGGCCACGTCTTCGCCTCGCCGCGTCGTCCCACGCGGTAAACCTCGCCGTACTTCACCTCCAGGCGGCCCCAGCGTCGCTCCAACTCCGCCGCCCCAGTCGCCAGGGCAGCCATCAACTGCCGGTTCGTCATGTCGGCGGGCGGGTCCAGGCCGGCTCGGGCCGACAGCAGTGCTTTTGGCCCAAGTTGGTCGAACCAGAACTTGTACGCGATCGCCCCGGTCGAGTCGGGGTCGGCCCGCCGATTCCAGCGCAGCACCAGCTCGCACAGCCGCGCCGCCTTCGCATCGGCCTTCGCCTTGCCGTCGGCCTTCTCCCACGCGGCCGCCAGTCTGGCCTGCCACAAATCCGCATGATACACATCTGTAGACAGTGCCACGTTCATCGCATCTGCCACCGTCATGCGTGCGTTGGTGTGCAGCAGGTTCTGCACCATTGCCGCTCGCTGATGGAGCGGGTTATCGGCGTTATACAGATAAATGCGATCCTTGTAGCGCTCCGGCACCATCGGACAGAAACGGGTCATGTGCTCGGGCGACACGTTGCAGTTCTGCAAATAGCCCTGCCAGGGATTGTGGCTTTGCACCAGGTCATCCAGGGTATGAACACCAAGCCACTCGCTGGCGGACGTGTTGCCCGGCACCGGGCGGCGCCAGTCGTAGCCGGGCGGCCGGATCGGCACGCGGCCGTTGCGTACGTAAAACAGCTCGCCTTCCACCGTGGCGACCATCACGTTTTGCTCCA
>DASPXY010001328.1:0-4194 GCA_035637055.1 Gemmataceae bacterium
AGTCCGCCGCTGAACTCCTCGCCTTCCCACGCCTGCACGGGCGTTTCTCCCCGCGGGTGGCGTACCAGCAACTTGCCATCGCGCACCGAGACGGTGTAGATCACGCGCAACTCGTCGCTGTAATAGTCGCCCACGTAGCTCTTCAATTGCTCCGGCGTCAGCTTCGCGGGTCGGATCGGCCGGCCCGCGAGATCCTGACTGCCGAGCGCGCCGACGACTTTCTCGACCTGCCCCTCGGCCGACTTGACAAAGCGACAGCGCAACGGGGCCGCCTTCGCGAAGAACTCCGTTTCGGACGCCGCCTCCAGCAGCCACTTCGTCCCCGGCACCGACGCGACCAGTTGCTCGCCCTCGCGCCGGAAATCCATGATCAGCCCGGGCGCCATCTTGTAGCTGCCGGCATAACCGTCCAGGATCTTCGCGGCTACCTTGATGCCGTCCAGCCTCACCGGCGTGGGCTTGAACTTGTCCGCCAGGTACAGATCGGCGATCTTCTTCGCCAACAGGCTCGGCTGAGAATCGGCGACATTGGCGAGGATAATTACCGAAAATCGCTGCTCCGGGAAACGCAGGATCGTCGAGCGGAAGCCGCCGTGCGAGCCGTCGTGTCGAACCGTTTTCAGACCGCGATAGTCCTCATGGCTCAGCCCGCCGGCGTAGGCGATCTCCTTGCCGTTGTTGAGGCGGCCCTTGCGGAGCATGTCCTCGATCAGCGCCTTGCCGCCGACGCGGCCGTCGTAGAAATTCTGGTCCCAACGGGCGAGATCCTCGACGGTGGTGAAGAGGTTCGTGGCGCCGGCCATCGCGTAGGCGACGTTGATCCTCTGCAAACCGCCGCCGGGCCGGGGCGCGTAGGACGTGGCGGCGTTCTTGATGACCATGCGGTGATCGTCGCGGAAGATCGTGTTCTTCATGCCGAGCGGGCCGAACACCTTCTCCTCGGCGTAGGCGCGCACCGACTTGCCGCTGGCGCGCTGCACGATCAGGCCGAGCAGGCTGTAGCCGGTGTTGCAGTACAGGTGCTGGCTGCCCGGCTCGAAGTTCAGCGCCTTCTGATCGCGCACCCAGCTGAGGAAATCGCGCTCGGTCATCACGTCCTCCATGCCGCGCCCGAGCAGGGCTTGCACGTCCAGTTCCTCGCGCAGGCCGCTCGTATGGTGGATCAGATGGCGAATCGTGATCGTCTTGCCAAGGTTCGGCAACTCCGGGATGTGCTTGCGCACGTCGTCGTCGAGCGATAGCCGCCCGCCCTGGGCGAGGAGCATGATCAGGAAGACCGTGAACCGCTTCGACACCGACGCGATCAGGAACAGCGTGCCGGTGCCGATGGGGGCCGCCTGTTCCAGACTCGCCATGCCGTAGCCGCGCTTGTAGACGACCTCCCCGTCCTTGACAATGGCCAGGGCACAGCCGGGCGCATCGGGCTTATCCCACTTTGCAAAGAGCTTATCGACCTTCGCCGTCAGCCCATCTTTCGCGGGCGGACCGGCAGTCGTCACCGGCCCGGCCACGAGCGTCAATGCCAGCACGCAACCCAGCAACCCACACCACACCTTGACCATGATGGTCGTCCTCCACAAAGGCCCGGGGGTTTCTGCCTGCAGCATGGTAGCCTGCGATCTTCCCCGGCCTCAAGGAAAAACGCGAGGCGATGTGTTGCTCTCAACTTGTGGCCCCGCGCGAACTGGCAAGCCGCCGCGGTTGTAGCGATCCCTCCTGGCTCTCACCCCGCTCGGCAACGGAAAGACGACGAATTCTCTCGTGGCCCGAGCACACCGCTGCTCAACGCGTGGAAGACTATCTTCTGAGCCTGATCGGGGCGCGGAACCGTTCGTGCATCTGCCGAACCGGGCAGGCTCGTCAAGGCAATTCAAGGCAAGCAATTCCCTGGAGGATGGTCATGTTGAGACGATTCTGGTGGCTTGGTGGGACCGCCGTTCTGGTGGCATTGGTCCTGAGCGGCAACGAGGCCCTGGCCCAACGTGGGGGGCGCGGGGGTGTTCCTCCGGGGAGTGTCTACCGTGGCGGAGCGTATCCTGGCGTCGCCTATCGTGGCGGTTACTACCCCAGAGGCTACTATGGCGGGTATCGCCCCTATGCGTATCGCCCATACTACAGTTTCGGGATCGGTATTGGCTTCTATGGGTATCCCTATGGCGGTTACGGAGTTTACGCTCCGTACTACGGAGCCTACGGGTACGCCCCACGGCCGATCGTGGTGAGTCCGCCGCCCGTATACGCCACTCCCGCCGTTCCGAGCGCGGTGCCGGAAGATGCGCCGCCAGCCGATAACGCCGCCCACCTGCGACTCACAGTGCCGGAGAATGCTGAGGTGTGGGTCGATGGCATGCGCACAACCCAAAGCGGCTCGGTGCGCGAGTTCGCCTCGCCGCCGCTGACACCCGGGAAGAGCTTCACCTACCTGATTTCGGTGCGCTACCGCGCTGCCGATGGCCAGACGGTCAACGACACGCGGCCGATTCACGTCCGCGCCAACGACTGGTTCAGCATCGACTTCACCCGGCCGGCGCCGCCCGAGCAATCACCCGCTCCTCGACAGGCGCCTTCTGCGCTGCAAGGCACGTAGGTGTCGGGGCGCAGCTCACTTGCCCTTGGCGCCGGGGGGTAAGTTCTGGTGCAGGTAGCGTGTCAGCAGGCCGAACAGGTGACGCCGGGTATTCGTCCCCTCGTCGATGCTGTGACTGCGGTTAGGGTACGCCATCATCGTGAAGTGCTTGTTGGCGGCGATCAGTTCGTTGACCAGCGCCTCGGTGTTGGCGTAGTGGACGTTGTCGTCGGCGGTGCCGTGGACGATGAGGAGGTTCCCCTTCAGGCGGTGAGCGTGCGTGATGGGCGAGCCCTCGCGGTAGCCTTCGGGATTATCGCGCGGCAGACCCATGTACCGCTCTTGATAGATGGTGTCGTAGTAGCGCTCGTTGCTGCACGGCGCCACCGCCATCGCCGTGTGGTACAACTCGGGCTCGCGAAAGATCGCGTTGAGGCTCATCGAGCCGCCGCCACTCCATCCCCAGATCCCAACGCGACCCGGATCGACGAACGCCCACCGTTTGAGGATGCCACGCACCGCGGCGGCCTGCTCTTTCGACGCGAGGATACCGAGTTGACGATGGACAGCCCGCCGCCAGTCGCGCCCGCGCGGCGCCGGCGTGCCGCGGTTGTCCACGCTCATCACCAGGTAGCCCGACTGCGCCAGCAGCTGGTGCCAGAGATAGGTCTCTCCGGACCACGTGCTTCCGGACCAGTAGTCCAGAACGGTCTGCCCCGCAGGCTCGCCGTAGACGTGGAACAGGACCGGGTAACGCTTGCTCGGGTCGAAGTCCGGCGGCTTGATGCACCAGCCGTCCAGTTCGACGCCATCGCCGATGTCAATACGAAAGAACTCCGTTGGGCGGCGCTTGAGGGCCTTCACCTTCTCGTGGAGTTGCTTGTTCTCGACGAACGGCCGTACGACCTTGTGCTCCGGAAGACTGATCAGGTTGACGACCGGCGGCGTGTCGATGGTCGAGAACGTGTGCAGAGCCCAACGCGCGTCGGGCGAGATGTCGTACGTGTGCGTCCCCTTTTGACTGAGCGGCGTCACTGGTTGAGCGGTCCCACCGTCGAGGCGAACGCGGTAGAGGTACTTCTGGGTGGCATTCTGCGGCGACGCGAGGTAATACAGCCAGCCATTTTTTTCGTCCACCTTCGCCACGTCGATCACATCGACGCCCGCCGGAGTGATGGCCTTGATTGGTGTCCCCGAGCGCGACACCACATACACGCGCCGCCAGCCGTCGCGCTCGCTCAACCAGAGGCACTTTTTGCCATCATCGAGCCATTGCAGATGATCATGCACGTCCACCCACGCCTTGTCTTGCTCGGTGAGGAGCGTTCGCACCTGGCCGCTGCGCGGATGGGCGAGCATCACCTTGTTGGTGTTCTGAACGCGGTTCATCTGCTGCAGGACGATCTCGCCGGAGTCGCCGCCGGCCCAGTCCATGCGCGGGATGTAGTGCTCGCGCGGGTCGCCGGGCACGTCAAGCCAGGTCACGACGGGCGGCTTCGACGCCGGCGCCCACCGATCCGGAACGGCGACGACGCCGACGCGACACGCGGAGTTGGGTCGGCCCGTTTTGGGATACTTGAAGCGCTTGAGTTGCTGCGACAGGCCGCCGATGTTGTTGACGAGGTAAT
>DASPXY010001329.1:0-12637 GCA_035637055.1 Gemmataceae bacterium
TTCATTCTCCGTTCTCCGTTCCCTGTTCTCCGTTCTTCATTCTGTCTTCGCTGTGCCGCTGTGGCTTCCACGAGGAGATTCCCATGTCCGACGAACTGTCCCGTCTTCCGCCACTGCTGACCGCTGACCTTCCGGGCATCGGGGGGCGCATCAAGGTTCAGCCCGAGGATTTCGAGGTGGAGGAGATCCCCGCGTATGAGCCTTGCGGCAGCGGCGAGTATGTTTACCTCTGGGTCGAGAAACGTGGCCTGGGGGCGGAGTATTTCAGCCGCCAGGTGGCACGGCGGCTCGGCATCGCTCCGGGCGACGTGGGCATGGCGGGGCTGAAGGATCGGCACGCCGTGACGCGACAGTGGATCTCCGTGCCGGCGACGGTCGAGGGACGCCTTGCGGATCTCGAAGGCGACGGCATCAAGGTCTTGCGCGTCAGCCGCCACGGCAACAAACTCAAGGCGGGCCACCTGCGCGGGAACCGCTTTCGTATCTTGGTGCGCGACATCGAGCCGGCAGCACGCACTGACGATCGCCTTGCCCTGGTTCTCGATCGGCTGCGGCGCGCAGGGTTGCCGAATTGTTACGGGCCGCAGCGTTTCGGCCACGATTTCGAGACGCTGAATCTGGGCCTGGCGCTGCTGCGCGGCGAACCGCCGCCTGCGACTTCGGGCCGACCGCACAACCTGCGCTCTCCTTTCTTTCGCAAGTTAATTCTGTCGGCAGCGCAGTCGGGGCTATTCAACGCTTACCTGGCGCGACGGCTCACGGACGGGTTGTTGCGCCGCGTGCTGCCGGGCGACGTGCTGGCGAAATGGCCCTTCGGCGGCCTGTTCGTCGCGGAGGACGTCCAGCGCGAACAGCAGCGTTTCGACGCCCGCGAGACGGTCAGCGCCGGGCCGATCTTCGGCCGCAAGACGTTCCCCGCTGCGGGCGAGGCGGCCGCACGTGAGAAGGCCGTCCTGGCCGACATGGGCCTGACAACGGCCTCGTTCGCGGGCTTTGGCAAGTTGTTGCAAGGGACGCGTCGGCACAACCTCATTTACACGGATGACCTCAGTGCCGAGATGGAGCCCGAGGGCGTGCGGCTGACGTTCACCCTGCCAGCGGGGAGTTACGCTACCGTGTTACTCCGCGAGGTGATGAAAACCGACCTCGCGAACACTGCGGAAGAGTAAACAGCAGCCAGGATGCGCGAAACGGATGACCCGCGAAGGCAAGCAATGCAGCCGGGAGAATAGAGGACATTGCGCATTTTGTAACTCTGGAGAGATACAAAGCCCTGGATGTCCTTTTTGCGTCGTTGTCTTGAAGCGTCCAAGCGGGGAGAAGGGACGTCTTGGAGCGCGACGTGTCTGCACAGGTCTGGCGCTTCCGCAACCCAGGCTTTGGACAAACGATCACTAAAGATGGGGCGCTGCGGTTCACAGAGATCTCATAATTTTCTCAGTTTTTGCTTGACCTGGGGGGGCGACCAGTATTAACTACTCATAAGATTTTTCATTACTTTTTCTTTTTCGTCTGGGCTGACGGGTTCGGCTCCCTCATCAATAAGCTCCAAACCTGCTTGGATTCGGGATGGTCGAAAGGCTTTCGGACCGATCCCGCTACGGTGCCAGGGAGCAGCGTTGCAGGAAGTTGATCTCGGGAATGAAACGACGGTGTCTTTTTTTCTTTTCTTCCTCTCCTGGGAGTCCTTGCCATGCGAAAACAGTTTGTTGCGGCGGTGCTTGCCGCGGTGGGGTGGATGCTGCTCGACCCTCTTGGTGTCCAGGCGCAAACGAGCCTGGTGAACACGAGCATCAGCATCTCGTCGTACAACGCGCCGAACCCACGGGGGCCCACATTCTTCAACACCAACATCCCCCTGCAACTGCAAGCCGGCAACCAGTACACCATCAAGACTGCGGTTGCCACGCAACCAGCCTACGGCATTGACACCTACATCTTCCTGTTGGACCCGTCCGGCGCGACCCTCGGGCAAAATGACGATAACGGTCTCGGGCTTGGGAACCCTTACGGTTCTTACCTGCAGTACACCCCGGCAGCCGCCGGCACCTACACGTTGGTGGTGTCAACCTACAGTCCCGGCGTCAGTTACTCAGGTGTCCCCGTGGAGGTCACGTACGCCGCTGTCCAGCCGCCCTCGCCGCCAATCGCCCTGACCGTTCCCGCGAACACGACCACCTCGGTCAGTGCCTACATGGCCCCCAACCCGCGCGGCACCAATTTCTACAACCAAAACTTCACCGTGCCCTTGGTCGCGGGTCAACAGTACACCTTCAAGACTGCGGTTGCCACGCAACCAGCCTACGGCATTGACACCTACATCTTCCTGTTGAATCCGTCCGGCGCGACTGTCGGGCAAGATGACGATAACTCCCTCGGACTTGGGAACCCTTACGGTTCTTACCTGCAGGTCACCGCGTCAACCACCGGCACCTACACGTTGGTGGTGACAACCTACAGTAGCGGCGTCAGCTACACGGGCATCCCCTTGACGATCGACGGCCCCCCGACGCCCGCCCCAACTCCGATCGGTGGCGGCGGCGGCATTCCCAACGTGCGGCTGACGCCTGCACCGGGGAAGGTGCCGGATCTCCTGCCGGATCTCGCCCGCAGCCGGACCGTTGCACGCGACAATTTCCTCGTTGCGGCTGAAGTTCCGAGGGACCGGCGTTGGATTTCGAGTGCGCTCGAAAACAACCTCCTCTCGTGAAGTGGCTCTGCCGCAGTCTCGACCACGTTGATTGTTCATGGCTTCCGGCAGCGCAGGACAACGCACCCCGATGGTTCAACAACCGCGGGGTCATTGTCCTGTGTACCTTGCAACCGATTGAAGATTCGTGCTTGAGAAGTTACCCTCTCCGGTCTCGGGCGTTGGCTGGGGACGACCATCCACGAAGCGAGTCAGGGAATGCAGGTGACTGCCGGTTCCGTGTCTGTGCCGGCTGGGCAGTTTCCCAGCACAACACAATACACAGGAGTTTGTGATGTCCAGGTCGGTCTGGTGTGGTTGCGGGATTCTGGTCTTGGCGGTGATGGTCGGCTGCGGCGGGGGGAATGATGACAAATTGATGAAGGATCAAATTGCGGTGCTTGAGCAGATCGCTGCGACCTGGGACAAAGTGACCGACAAGGCGTCCTTCGCCGCCGCCGACGCGGAGGTCAGGATCCTCAATGAGAAAGCCGGGAAACTTGCCAAAGAACTCAATGACCTGGGCAAGGAGCGCGCGGACGCTGCGATGGCGACCAATAAAACCGAGTTTGACCTGGCCATGACGCGCCTCTCGGCCGCAAAGGAAAAGGCGAGGAAGAAAGCCAGCGGTTAACAGTCCACCGAAGGGCTGGGAAAAGTCGGGTGTTTGCGGTCACCCGGAGCACCGAGTCCGGACCGCCAGCGCGGCGACGAAGTGATTCAACACGTTGGGCAGGCTAAGCCTCCGCCACATCGGTTGTGAAATCACTTTCATGCGCCCGACGCGGTTGGACGTGAAAACCACCTTCTTCACAACAGGCGGGGAGGGCTCGACCCATTCCTTGCGGGTCGCCGAGGAGCCGGTGACCAATCTGGAGATTTTCTCGTTTTTTTGCTTGCCTTTTTCTGTCAGGGTTCTCATTATCAATGTACCTTATATATCCCCTCCATCCCGAGTTTCGGCACGTATGGGGCTCCCTCCCCTCAAGGCATGGGACTCGACTGGCCAAAGGCGGCCAGCTGAAGGGGAGAATTCCTCTCCTAATCGAACTGGTTCCACGTTCGCTGGCTGTTTGCGTTGAGCAGCCCGCCGCGCTGGCGCGTCGGCACATGGCAAAGTCAAGGCAAAGGCCGTGAACTCACTTGGGGAAACTACCATGTCGTCTGTTCGCCGATCCGGATTTACGCTCATCGAACTGTTGGTCGTCATTGCTATCATCGCTGTCCTCATTGGCCTCCTCGTCCCTGCGGTCCAGCAGGTCCGTGAGGCCGCCAACCGTACCACCTGCCAAAACAACCTCCACCAGATGGGGGTCGCCGCGCACAACTATTTGGGCACGTACAAACTCTTCCCCCCGGCCTACAAGACTTTCACGACCAACACAACGACACCGTTGCCTGGCTGGGGCTGGGGAACTTACTTGTTGCCGTTCATCGAGCAAAAACCGCTCTTCGACCAGTTGGCCCCCCTCACCAACGCCTTCGGGGGCGGAACCACCAATCCGGTCCAGGCGACCGCGGGCGGGTCGGCGCTCTCCCAGACTCGCATCGCGACCTACCGCTGCCCGTCGGACCAGGGAGCGGACAATAACAGCATTCGCTTCAACCACGCAACCTCCAATTACCGCGCTGTGGCGGGAACCGACGCCGTGTATCCCCCGACGTGGGCCGACCGCCAGGACAAGGGGGGCGTGATGTTCCAGAACAGCACCATCAGAGTCGAGGCAATCCGCGATGGCACCTCCAATACGCTCCTGATCGGTGAGTGCGTCTACAACACAGATATTACCCCCCAAAAGTGGGGGGCCATCTGGGTCGGGATGACTGGCTACGCGAGCACCGGGACAGTCGTCGGTGCGCGCGTGAGCGACGTGATGTGGTGGGTGGATGCGAGCACCTCCATCATCAACGGACCAGCCCCGCAGGCATTCGGCAGCCGCCACACGGGCGGGGCCTTCTTCGTCTTCTGCGACGGCTCGGTCCGGTTCTTCCGGGACAGCGGACCGATCAATACCCTCCGTTTCCTGGCCGGTCGGGATGACGGGGTCACGGCAGGCAACCCGGACAATTAATTGGCAAGCCACTCAGGCAACGCCGCGCAGATCGCCAAGGGGGCGGCCGCTCCGCCCCCTCTCTGCTTCTCCCAAGCGATATCGGCCCAGCAACCAGACCGGGCGATACTTACTCCAGGCGTGCGCGCGACCCCGCTTGTAAATCCTTCACCTCCAACTCGACCGAGCGCCACCCCTGCCACTCGTTGATGCGCGGCGTGAACACCAGGGAGCACTTGCCCTCGGCCGCCACCAATTCCTCAAGCCGTTCGCCCATCCCGAACGCGATAGCCTTCATCTCGCGGCTTTGCTGGCGCACCTTGAAGCTGAGGTGCCGCTCACCGCCACCGACGCGGCGCGGTTCGCCGACCACCTGCAAATCGCCCGCCAGGAAAAGCGGCTGCGGATTGCCGGCGCCGTACGGCTCCAGCTGCTTCATCGACTCGATCAGGCCCGGCGTGAGCGCGGACAGCGGCACTTCGGCATCGATCAGCACGCGCGGCGACGGCGGCCCGGCGGTGAAATGCCGCGCGGCCACGCTACAAAAACTCTCGCGAAAGGCATCTACTGCCGGCGCCGCGATCTTGAAGCCGGCCGCGGTCGCATGGCCGCCGTGACTGAGCAAATGCTCCGAACACTCCCGCAGCGCCTCGTGCAACTTGAAACCGGGTACCGAACGGCCTGAGCCGGCGCCCGGTGCCCCGTTCTCGCCGAGGGCAATCATGAGCACGGGCCGGGCGAAGGCGTCCATCAGCCGCCCCGCGACAATGCCGATCATGCCCGCGTGCCAGCCGGTGCTGGAGAGTACGAGCGCCGGCGCTCCCGCCGCGTTGTAGCGCTCCGCCTGCTCGCGCGCCGAACTGTAAATGCCGCGCTCGACCGCCTGACGCTTCTGGTTCTGCTCTTCCAGAAAGCGTGCCAGGTCGGCGGCGCGCTGCGGGGACGTCGTGGTTAGCAACTCCACCGCCAGGCGCGCACTTCCCAAACGTCCGGCTGCGTTCAGGCGCGGAGCCAGGCCATACCCGATGTCCGTCGCCGAGAGCGGCTTGCCATCCAGGCCGGCGGCGCTGAGCAGCGCCTTGAGGCCCTCACTCGGGCCTTGCTGCAAGCGCACCAGGCCATGACGCACGAAAATGCGGTTCTCCTCGCGCAGCGGCACCACGTCGGCCACGGTGCCCATTGCGACCAGGGCGACCGCGTTCAGCAAGCACTCGCGGTAAGCGGGGCTCACCTTGTCGGACCCGCTCGCCAGCTGGCACAGCGCCCACGCCACCTTGAAGGCGACGCCCGAGCCTGCCAGGCTGCCGAACGGATAGGCTCCCTCCGGCAAGCGTGGATGGACCAGCACATCGGCGGCCGGCAGGCGTTCCTTCGGTTCGTGGTGGTCGGTGACGATCAACTCCAGGCCGAGCCGCCGCGCTTCCTCCGCCTCCTCGATGCTGGCGATGCCGCAGTCCACGGTCACCACCAATTTCGCCCCGCCCTCGGCGATGCGCTTCAGCGCCTCGACCTTGACGCCGTAGCCGTCCTCCAGCCGATTCGGCACGTGGAACTCGGCGTCGGCGCCGAGTAGACGCAGGACGTGGATCAGGACGGCGGTGCCGGTGACGCCATCGACGTCGTAATCGCCGTAGACGCAGATGCGCCGGCCTTGCTTCGCGGCGCTGAGGATGCGCTCGGCAGCCTGCTTCACGCCCGGCAGGCGCAACGGGTCGTGCAGGCCCGTCAGCGGCGCCTTGAGGAAGTGGACGGCGGCGTCCGGGGTGGTCAGGTTGCGATTGAGCAGCAACTGGGCGACGATCACCGAGACGCCCAGCGACCGGGCGAGGCGCTCGATGGCGAGGTCGTCGTGCGGGAGCAGGTGCCAGGTTTTGACGGTGTTGGCCAAGGCGCGCTCCTTGAGTTGAGGGCTGCGGCAAATGGCCGCATTATACCGGCGGAAGTGGCCGCTGAGAGCGCCAGCTTTGCCATCGTCATTTTACCCGGCTGTGTCAGGACGGTTGGGGCGCTGAGCTTGTGTGCGCTGGGGTGGTGTGGGAAAATACAGGTAGGGGGATTCGTTGCATTGCATTGCACGCCGACACCTCCCCCACCTGAGTTTGCGTTCGGGGTGCGCGCTGGCCTCGGAGACCGGCGGCCGACTCGTTGAGATGGGGCTCATCTGGTTGCGCAGATGCGGCGTGGAGCGAACGAACCGCGCACAAAAAGGCAAGGGAACGAGCGGCGGGGTTTATCCCCGCCGACTGGCCGGCGGGGATAAACCCCGCCGCTCGTCCAGAACTTTCCCTTGCCGGGCCTTATTTCGTTCCAACGAGCCCCGTTCAGGGACTCTTCCTGCCCAGCAACTCGGCGATATCCCAGATAAGGACATGGTGCGGCCCGGTGGCGTGGGGAGACTGTTCGGCCGTGGCCAGGTAGCGGCCGTCGGGGGACCAGGCGATCCGCGGGCCGAGTCCTTCCAGACGCAGCAGTTCCTTGCGCGCCTTCACGCCCCAGATACAGACTGCATCGACCCCGCCGCTGCTCGGTGAGCCGACCGAGGCGAGCAGCTCGCCCGTCCGATCGAAGGCCAGGACATATGCCCCTTCGCCGCCTTTGTTCGTGCTGACCAGCTCGCCAGTGTTGGCCCCGGTGCGGGTGTTCCACAGGCGGATGCGGCCGTCGCGCCAGGCAACCGCCGCGAGGTCGTCCGCCGGACTGAGGGCGAGAGCATCGGCGTACAGGTTGCGCCCCTGGTCGTCCCGTTGCCAGTGAAAGCGCTCCGTATTCTCCTGCAGGTTCCACACCCGGACGTCGTTGCCCAGCGCGCTGACGAGCAACAATTTCCCATCGCGCGACAGGGCGAGATCGGTCGTGTAACTATTGGGCATGGGGAGCGCCTTGCGATTCTGGCCTGTCGGGAGATCCCAGGTCTGGATCTTTTGGTAATCGACGGCGAACACCCTGCCCGCCGGACTGATCGCGACCTTGCTCACGTCCATGCCGCCGATCGTTGTGTCCGCGAAGAGTTGCTTGCCGGTAGCGACTTCCCAGACGCGGAGCAGGCCGCCCTTGTCGTAGCGTTCGGCCCCGGAGACCAGCGTTTTCCCATCGGCGGTGAAGGCCAGCGACAGCACACGGCTCTTGTGTCCTTCGAGCGACCGCACGAGTTTGCCAGTTTTCGGATCGAGTAAGTTGATCGTACCGCGCAGTCCCCCGAGAGCAAGGAGCGAACCGTCGGGGGAATACGCCACGCCAGCGACACCGTTGGGCACCGGAACGCGTTTGGCCCACGCTCCCGTAATGGCTCCAGGGGCCAGGCTTGCTCCGAGCTTGTTCGGGAGCGGTCGCGCCTCGGCGATCTGCTTGGTGATATCGACCTCGAACAATTCCCCCGCGGTACTGAGAAAGAGCACGCGCTTGCCGCTGGCGGTGAAGGCGAAGTTGTACCGCGACGGCGCAGGCCCCGGCACCTTGCCGAGCAACCGTCCGGTGGCGGCCTCCCAGAGTTTGATCCCGTCCTCGCCCAGCGAAGCCAGCACGCGCCGATCGGGGCTGAACAGCAGAGCGAACACGTGACCCGAATCAGCAGCGACACTCACCAGGCGCTTACCGTTGGCAACGTCCCAGAGAGACAGGAACGACGGCTTCTCATGTCGGGGCCTTTCCACCGAGGCAATGACACGGCCATCAGGCGATGCGGCCAGCTGTGTCCAGGCACCCTTGCCGAACTTCCGGATCTCCTTGCCTGTCGCGTCGCAGAGCACGAGGTTCCCCGCGTACGAAACGCCGCGGGCAAAGGCGACGCCACGTCCGCCTGGCAGCACGGCAACGGCGAGGGTATCGCTGCTTGTGATGTTGGCCACGCGCCCGAGTTCTTTGCCCGAGTGGCAGTCGAGCCAGATGGGGTTCCTGCTGCTCCAGTTGTTGTAAACGATCAGAAGCCGGGCAGGGTGGGTGGGATCGAAGTCGGCAAGTGTGTACGGTTGCCATTGGAGAGGTTCGACGGGCTCGACGCCAGAGCGGTCGGCCGCCACGCGCAGGAGGTGAGTCGTGGAGTTCGTACCGCTGACTCCTGCGAGGAGGAATTTACCATCGGGCGACCATTTCAATTGCGTCGGGCTGGATATGGCCGGTTTGTGTCTAAACACGATCTTTTTTGAGGGAAGATCGACCATCAACAGGTCGTTGCCGCTATTGGCCAGGGCGACGGTCTTACCGTCCGGCGAAACGGCGAGTGCCTGCGGGGCGGAGGGAAGGCCAGCCGCTTGCAGCCGCTGGAACTCGGGCAAACGGTGTTCGGCGAACTGGATGTGCGTGTTCTTGGCGTAGTGGAAGTAGGCGCCGTAGGTGATCGCATGCTGCCCGTCCGCCGTGAGGCACGCTCGCTGTTGTTCGAGGGTGGAGTTGCGACGCCACAGGCCGACGTTTTTCTGAGCGGCCTCGACGACGTTCTGACCGTTGTGGACGTGAACCAGGAACGTCCTCCCCCACGCTCCGTGGGAGAGGAGGCGTTTGCCGTCAGGAGCAAACGCGAGGTCGTTGATGCGGCCACCTTGATACGGTGGGTGGGGCGCACTGTTATGAATCGCCAGATCGTAGACGATGAAGGCGTGGCGATTGTGTTCCCAGGCCAGTTTGCGCTCTGGCACCTGCCACAGCCGCACGACGGTCCCGCCTGCCGCGGCGAGGTGCTTGCCGTCGGGGCTGAACACCAGTTTGTTCACCCCCCGTGTGAACTCATGAACGTAGTCCTTCGGCACCTTGTCCCACTGGCCTGCGTGCAGTGCCCGAAAGGGCAGATCCTTCTCGGCGTCTTTCGGAGCGACGTTGGGCAACGCCTTCCAGGGCAACTCGCTCGCCTTGCTGAAGCCGGCACCAGTCCAGACGCGGATGACGCCCTTCGCGGTCGCGGTGGCAAGCTGCTTGCCGTCGCGGCTCAGGGCGAGGGCAACGGCCGGCTCCTGCTGTCCCTTGAGAACGATCCGCTGCGCCTGCTCCCAGACGACGACTCCTTTCGCCCCTGCTGCCGCGGTCTGCTTACCGCTGTCCGTTACCGCCAGCATGACAGGGGTGCCGACGCCCTCGTTCAGATGCCTACTTTTCCCCGTTTGCAGATCCCAGATGACGATATTGCCGTTCTCATCAGCGGAAGCGAGAGTTAGCGCATCGGGCGAGAGAGCCAACTTGACGACCTTGGCGTCGTGACCTGTCAGCCGAAAGACCGGCGGCTGTGCCTGGGGGCGCTGCCAGCCCCAGACCTGGATTTCCTTGTCGAGGGCAATCGCAAGTCGAAACGAGCCGTCGGCAGTCTCGCCGCCCACATAATCCGACGGCCCCTTCTCCGGAATGATGAGGCTGAGGCGAGCGACGCAGTTCTCCGGCAGGGGCCGCCCGCTGACGGTACGCAGTTGGATCTTCTCAGCGTCTGAGGGAGAACCCCTCCCCCCAACCCCCTCTCCGCAACGGAGAGGGGGAGAAGAAGAGATGGGTTGGTCTTGCTCCCCCTCTCCGTTGCGGGGAGGGGGTTGGGGGGAGGGGTTCTTCGCTTGCTCCCCCTCTCCGCTGCGGGGAGGGGGTTGGGGGGAGGGGTTCTCCCTCTCACCGTCACCGAGCGACACGGCCAACAGCGAACTCATGACGACGGTGGTGAACATGATCGGCGCCTCCGCAGGAAGAGAGAGTCATCCTGATGGAGTATTTCGAGTTGCGGAAGCGGCGTCAAGGACAGGGGTGTAACGAGGGCGTAACAAGACTATCAAGCCCTGTGGAAGACCCCTCCCCCCAACCCCCTCCCCGAAACGGAGAGGGGGAGCAAGCGAAGCGACGTCTCTTCTTCTCCCCCTCTCCGTTTCGGGGAGGGGGTTGGGGGGAGGGGTTTTCAGACTCTTGATTTGGACCACGGCCTGAGGGCCCCGTCAAGAGCAAATCGGTGTGCAGGCGACGAGGACGTCCGTCGCCCTGGCGCAAGTCACCGTCTCTGTCACTCCTTCCCCCGGCGCACGGCAGACAACTTTACGCAAAAGCGACCATTTCGCCAAGGCGGCCGTCCGTGCGGCAGAAAGGGCCGCGCCAACGGCGTTTCGCATCCGCACGGCACACTTTCGCCTGGCCGCACCGCCGGTCGTCGGCAATGATTGCCTTGTCCCGCGGACACGAATCTCACTGAAGAGATGTGGCGCGGGTGGCACAGAACAAGAGGAGACCATCATGAAGAAGTTCCTGGTCATGGGCGTGCTCGCCCTTGGCCTGACGGCGTTCGCGCAGCAGCGGGCCGCCGCCTGGTACAAGTGGAGTTTCAGCGCCGGCGTCAACCTCAACTTCGAGAGCGCCAACAATAGCTGGCTCTGCGGTCTGTTCAAGAGCGGACAGGTTCCCGGTTACCCGACCGATGGCTATAACCCCTGGGGCCACTCAGCACAGCAGGGCATGCCCTACGGTGGCTACGGCGGCGACTACGGCGGCTACGCTGGAATGTACGGGAGCCAGCTGCCCCACGGCGCCCAGATGGTTGCCCCGGGAGGCGGCCCCTACGTGCCGCCGGCGCCCCAACCCGTCCGTCCGGGCGAGACCGTCCCGCCGCCGACGGCGAAGGAGACGGCGACGAGCAAGGCTGCCTATTACGGCGCCTACGGCTATCAGCCGGTCGGGTATTACTACCAGCAGCCGAGCTACTCCCAGCCGAGCTACTACTACCCACCGCAGACACCCTACTACCAGGCACCGCAGTCGAACCTCTACCGGGTTCCTTCGTACTGGTACGGCTACTAACGCCGGGGCCAAGGCCTGTAGTTCGTAGTCCCGCCTTCAGGCGGAACAAGTCTATTCCGCCTGAAGGCGGGACTACGAGCAAAAACCCCTTGAACGACAAGACGTCCTCCAGCAACGACGCCGTTTGCCCCACCTGGAATGGGCTTGCGGTGTGCGCCGCCCCTCCTGCCCGTCCCGCTTGCCGGCATGGCATTTTTTCACTGGCCTGCCTCGGTTCCCTGGGCAATCCTTGCAGGGGCGGCGCCCGCCGACACCCCGTCCCCGCGAACCCGTTCGCAGGGATCCCCACCCCTGTTCCTCACCCTTTGAAGGACCAAAGCATGAAAACCCCTTTAAGGATCGGGTTATTACTGATCTCGACACTCGCCCTGTCCACGCAAGCTCACGCCTGGGAGAACCCGCCCTGTAAAGTGAACGCCGGCTTCCGGGTCTATTTCAAGGTCCAGGTGGGCAACGCGACGTTGCCGCTGGCCCCCTGGTATCTCTACTTCCCGGCGGAGGCGTATCAGCAGCCGATCGGGCCGGGGGGCTTTTATCCCAACTGGCAGCCGCGGCCTGCCCCGGTCGCGGCTTTCGCCTTCCCGCAGCAGCCCTTCGTTCCGTCAACGCCCGACGCTCCCCCTGCCGGGCTGCAGCGCACCGCCTATCAGCACACCGGCTCTGCGATCCCCCAGACACCGGCCTACTGGTACGGTCAGTGAGTGTTGGCGGCCAAAACCCCTCCCCCCGACCCCCTCCCCGAAACGGAGAGGGGGAGCAAGCAGGAGCCTTGTCTTCTTCTCCCCCTCTCCGTTTCGGGGAGGGGGTCGGGGGGAGGGGTTTTGGCCGGTGGCTCTGCGTGTCAATCGCCCCGCCGGTCAGACGCCAACGGCAGGGACAGCCTGCTGGGGGCGGCACTGCTCTGCGGCGCGAAAGCGCAGCCCGCGGACCAGTGCCGCCCCTGGCGGCTATCCCGCCTCGCCAGTTCCGAGTCGATGCGCCGCAGCAGTTCGGGCTTGTCCAGACACCATAGCGGCGCGACCAGGTAATCCGGCGGTGCGTCGCCACTGAGGCGGTGGATCACCATTGATGGCGGCAGGCGCTCGAGGAAGTCGCACACGAGGCCGACATATTCGTCGAGTTCCAGCACGCGCACCGTTCCTGCGTG
>DASPXY010001330.1:0-6535 GCA_035637055.1 Gemmataceae bacterium
CGTACATGACGGTCCCGGGGAGCATGCCGATCCAGCTCGCGAGGAAATAATCTCGAAAGGCGACGCGGGTCAGGCTGAGGGCGTAGTTGAGCAGGTTGAACGGGAAGACGGGCGAGAGGCGCAAGAGCAGGACGATCTTGAATCCCTGCTCGCCGATGGCGCGGTCGATGGCCTGGAATTTGACGTTGCCGGCAACCTGGCGCTCGACCCAGGGACGGGCGAAGCGGCGGCCGGCCAGAAAGGCAGCGCAGGCCCCGGCGGTGCTGCCGAGCGAGATCGCTACGAGTGTCTCCCAGAAGCCGAAGATCGCCCCGCCCGCGATGGTGACCAGCGAGCCAGGGATGAGCAGCAAACTCGCGGGGATGTAGAAGGCACCGAGGAACACCAGCCCCCAGACGCCCAGGCTTTGCACCCACGCGAGGAAGTTGGCGAGCGGCTCCTTGAGGGGGAGGAATCGGAAGCCAAGGAACAGAGCGAGCACGACCAGCGCGAAGGCGACGAGGCGAAACAACGCGGCTTTGCTCATGGTCCCTCCGCGCGGCGGCAGGCGCGGAGGTATTCTATGACTTCGCCAGTCCCGACGTCTGGTTCGTAGTCCCGCCTTTAGGCGGAACAAACTTGTTCCGCCTAAAGGCGGGACTACGAACCTCGCTACGGGGTGGCGGTCTCTTCCGAGACAGCCTGTGTCACGCCGCGCGGGGCAACGACCGGAGATTGCTTGGCAGAATCGTCGAGGGGATTGCCTGGGGAACGTGGTCGGGCCGCGAGGGCAAAGGGCAAGGTTGGGGCCACCGGGTCGGCGGAGGCGACCCGGGTCGGCGGGGCGGTTTCGGCCTTCGCTTCGATGGGCTTCTTGCTAACGAATAGTGGATCGTCCGGGTACGCATGACCGGAGGAGGTTTTGCATCCCGCCAGGCAGGTTCCCGCCAAGAGCGCGCACAGCAGCCACCCGTTCCGCCGCATTTCGCCTCTCCGCAACTCTGATTTCCTGCATCGTCCCATATCGGCTAATCGGCCTCGCCACTTGAGCCGGAATACCGGCTCGCTTGTTGCGATCCTTGCGGCCGGCCTGTACACTTTACCATCAATGTTGTCCCCCTGAGACCGCCACGATGGCGAGCCGACGGAGTCCCCGATGAGCCGAATGTTCTGCAGTGTGGTGTTCGTGCTGTGCGCGCTGGGTCGTCCTGCCTTCGCCGGCGAGGCGCGGCCGCTGGAGTTCCACCTTACCTTCGATCGCAGCGTTCGCGCCGAGCCGTTCACCGGCCGGGTGTACGTGATGTTGTCGCAAAGCCCCGTGACGGCGCTGCCGGGCGGGCCGAACTGGTTCAAGCCCGAGCCGTTTTTCGCGCTCGACGTCAAGGACTGGAAACCGGGCGAGACGCGCATTCTGGGAAGCGACGCACTTGCCTGTCCGCTTCCGCTCGCCAAACTGGCCAGGGGAACCTGGAGCGTCCAGGCGGTGATGGACCTCGACCGCGGCGCCCGCAGTTTCAGCCACGGCGACGGCAACCTGCACAGCAAGCCGCTGCGGCAAGAACTCGACCCGGTGGCCAGCGGTCCGGTCAAAGTGGTCCTCGATCAAATGTATCGCGAGGCACGGTTCAAGGAGACCGAGCGCGTCAAGTTGGTGGAGATCGAGAGCAAATTGCTGTCGGCCTTCCACGGCAAGCCGATGAAGATGCGGGCCGGCGTCGTGCTCCCGAAGTCGTTCGCCAAGGATGCCGACCGGCGCTACCCGGTCATTTACGAGATCCCCGGCTTCGGCGGGACCCACACGATGGCCCACGGCGCCGCTGCTCGCAACGCGACCGAGGTGGCCGGCGTCGAGATGTTATACGTCATGCTCGATCCGAGTTGTCGCCTGGGGCATCACGTCTTCGCCGACTCCGACAACAACGGCCCGTGCGGCAAGGCGCTGGTCGAGGAGTTGATTCCGCACATCGAGCGCACGTATCGGGGTCTGGGCACCCCGCAAGCCCGTTTCGTGACCGGGCACTCTTCCGGCGGCTGGAGTAGTCTGTGGCTGCAGGTGGCCTATCCCGACTTTTTCGGCGGCTGCTGGTCCACGGCGCCGGATTCGGTTGACTTTCGCGATTTTCAGAAGGTGAATATCTACGAAGAGGGGATTAGCATCTTCACCGACGAGAAAGGGGCGCAGCGCCCGCTGGCGCGCCGTGGCGACACACTGGTGCTGTTTTACAAGCCGTTCAGCGACATGGAGGTGGTCATGGGACGCGGCGGCCAGCTGTTCTCGTTCGAGGCCGTTTTCAGCCCGAAAGGGCCGGACGGCAAACCCCGACCGCTGTGGGATCGCGTCAGCGGCAAGGTCGATGCGGAGGTGGCACAAACCTGGCAACGCTACGATATCCGGTTGCTGCTGGAGCGCAACTGGAAGACGCTCGGCCCGAAGTTGGCGGGCAAGGTTCACGTCTACATGGGTGGCAAGGACACGTTCTACCTCGACGGGGCGACGGTGTTGCTCAAGCAATCGTTGACGAAGTTCGGCAGCAACGCGGTGGTGGAGATTTTTCCCGACCGTCACCACGGCAACCTGATCGACGCCGCTCTCCGGCGGCGCATGGCCGAGCAGATGGCGGAGCAGTTCCGCAAGGACCGTCCGGCCAGCGGCGGCTGACGAAAGGGTCTGGGAGCGCGGGCGTCCCGCCCGCATCGCGATTCGCTCCGATGCGGGCGGGACGCCCGCGCTCCCAGGCGGTTACGGTCGAACCGCGAACGTTCGCTCGATCCGCGACTCATTCCCCTGACGATCCCGCACCGTGACCGTTAACTTGCCGCGGGTCAGTTCCGTGACAGGCCGGTCCAGCACCCATTCCCAGACGCCTTGCGAGCGCGTCCGGAATTTCGGCGCCAGATTCTCACCCGCGGCCACGCCGCCCAGCGGGAAGTCCGCCGTCACGCTGAAACTCTTCAGGTCGAGGCCAGTGTCGTAGTCGTGCATGCCGAGCAGGATGCGCGTGAGTTTTCCCTGCCTGCCGGCGCGCGGTTCGGTCAGCGACAAGATGGGTCGATTATCGTCGAGCATCCAGCCATAGCCGCGCCGCTCCGGCTGGGTGGCGTCGTAATCGAGGTCGATGGGACAGCCCAGGTCGATCCAGCGCAGCAGCGTCCGCTTATCTTCGTCGGACAGCGGCGCCACCTTGCCCGCCTTGACCGCTTCCGGCGGCGGCATCTGCGGCGGCAGATAATCGAGGTCTTGTCGGGCGCGATACTTCTGCACGTCCACCGCCTGCCCCTTCCACGACAGCGTTGGCTCGCCGGGCCTGGTTTCTGAGGGATGGTCGTCGTTGTGGAAGCCGTCGAGCCGCTCGCCGAAGATTTTCCACACCAGCAGACTGCGGCGCGCCTGGAACTTGCGAATGTACCGCGAGGCATTCATCACTCCCCAGCTATCCCAGCCGACGGGCTTGTGGCCGAACTTCGCCCGCTCGTCCGCGGCCAGGCGATAGTAGGTGCCGGGCAATTTGCCGATGTTCTCGGCGGGCACGAGTTCATCGTCGGCGTCGAGGTTGAGATTGCCGGCCGGCTCACGCCCGTTTTTAGCGGTATGGCAGGCCGCACAACTCCGTTTCAGGATCGGCTGGATGTCGCGTTGATATTCGACGTTCACCGGCCCCTTCGCGGCGGTGCGCAAACCGGTCTCGCTCTTGACGTCCCATTGCTGCTTCGATTGATCGCGCTGCCGGTCCACGAGGAGCGGGGTCGTGTTGACCAGATCCCACACCGGATAGGACGATTTGGCGGCCATCGTCGCGTTGAAGTCGGTCGGCTGCTGGCTGTGAGCGTGACAGCCGCCGCAGTTGTTGCGGATCTCGCCGGGCCGCAATTGATGCCACGTCTGGGCGGCGTTGAGCAGCATCCCGTATTTGTCGAGGGTCTGGAAGGTGAACGCGGTGTCGGCGGGGAGCTTCGCGAGGAAACTGGTGTCGGGGTTGCCGTCGGGGTCGAGCGGCTGGCCTCCGAGACCCCTCCCCCCAACCCCCTCCCCGAGACGGAGAGGGGGAGCAACACTCTTCTTCTCCCCCTCTCCGTCTCGGGGAGGGGGTTGGGACCCGGGGTTCTTTTGTTGGGGGAAATGCCGCAGTGGGATTTCGCCCAGGATTCGCAGGCGTTCGTGAGCGTGCGAGTGGAACCGCCGCCCGGAGTTGGCGCCCTTGCGATCGGTCGTCGGCTCCATGACGAGAATGCGCACCGCGTGGATGTCGCTGTTGCTGTAAATCGCCGCGTCCGCCCCCTGGTTATGCCAGTTCAGCGGCGGACCGTTGCCGTGGCTGGTGAAGGCCCCGAGGCCCTTCCACGGATCGTTGCCGCCGGCGTAGGTGGACGTCACCTTCTCCGGCGGTACGACCCCATTCGGATACGATTCGCGCTTGTAGAAACTGGAAGTGCCGACGAGGCCGAACGGGGTTCCCTCCGGCAGCAGCTTGGAGAACTTGCCGTCGTTCGCCAGGCGCGGCAGCAATTTCGGCTCCTTGACGCCGTAGATGCGCTCGTAGGAAACCAGGGCCCGCGGCCAGCATTCGTTGTAGTTGGGATCGTTCTTGATCAGCAGCAGCTGGGCCGGCTCGTCAACGATCTCGCCGCCTTTGAGCAGGTAAATCCCGCCGTCGAGTTGCGGCAGATAGGTGTACTGATGATTGACCGGACCGGGCGAATAGACCGTCAGCAGATGATTATCGGGTGCGCCCGAGGGGTGCGTGACCTTGCCGACCGCGGGAGAGGTCTTGTCGCGAACGATGGAGCGATCCGCCGGCCCCTCGCCGCCGAGGGCGAACGGCGTCAGCGACACCGCGCCGGTCGGCATGAACGGCATCCGATAGTATTTCGGATTGCCGTTGTCGAAGCGCCCCTGCCGCCACGGCTTGTTGCGCGGGTCGCTCATGTAGCCGGGGCCGAACGCGGGAGTGCCGTCGGGCAGGCTCGGCGGCAGCTTGATGTACGAGCCAAAGCCGCTGTTGTTCTGGTTGTAGTATTGCTCGACGATGATCGAGCCATCGCCGAGCTGCGTCTGGAAGTGAAAGCCATTGGGGGCGCCGCCCGGGTCGAAGGCGCTGACGAGCGGGTTCCAGTTGGTGCCGTCGGGGTGGACCGTCCAGACGCCCCACAGGATATTGCTGCGCAGCCCCTGCGATTCGAGCGTGCTGAACATGATGCGGCCATCCTTGAGGACCACCGGATGCAGCGCCCCGGAGATGTTGAGGTGGCCGATCTTTTCGAGATTGATCGGATCCTCATTATCGCCGATGTCGGTGTCGCGGTCGTCCATGACGAACAGCTGCAACGCCACAGCGGGATAGCCCTGGGCGGGGCGGTAGCCGTCGCGATTGCTCGTGAAGACGATCCTGCCGCCGGGCAGCGGGCACGGCCCCATGTTGTAAACGCCGTACTCGAAATGGCTCTTGCCCTTCTCCGGCGTGCGATAATCCTTCGACCACTGTGCGGCGCCCGTGTTCGGCGAAAACCGCTGATTCGTGAGCCGCACGATCTTCCTGGTCGGCACATGGATCTTGTAAATGTCCGCCCCCTGCCGCGGCGGAGTCCACTGACTGGCTTTCACCAGGTAATGGATGTGAACGTAATAGACCCACTGGCCGTCGAAGGAAACCATCGGGTCGGTGATGGAGCCGGTGCCGCCCGCGACGAGCAACTCCTCCTTGCCGTCAGGGTGCAGAAGCATGAGGTCCGCCCCAGGCTCAGGAGTAACCGGAGAGGAGAAGTCGGTATAGAAGCGTTTGTGAATCTTGTCGCCGGCCCGCTTCGCCCGGACATAGACGATGTCGTAGTCGTATTTGACCGTTTTGTCGGTCGAAATGTGCGGAATCTGGACGTTGATCGGATCCAGGTAGAGCTTCTTTTTTTCCTGGGCGGCGAGGGAGAGCGGCAACAGCGCGACGCAGGCGACGAGAAGAAGGCGGGAGAACATGGAGAGAGTCCTCTGCAGGCTCATGCGGGTGGGATACGGCCAAGCGCAGGCAGGTTGCTAATGCAGAAACAAGGGAGGTTTTGTTCGTAGTCCCGCCTTTAGGCGGCATGACGTCAAGCCGCCTAAAGGCGGGACTACGAACAACACGTCGTTTGTAGCCGCACTAATCCCTGACATCGTAGGCCGAGTTGTCCGGCGGGGCAAGCAATTTGCGAAGTCAGTTGGTCCCGGCCCCCTTCAGCCGTCCCAGTTCCTCGCGCCATTGGTCCGCGCGCTCCTGGTTACCCCAGACTTGGTAGAGCTGCACCAGTCGGTTCGCGGCGCTCGTCAGGTACGCCATGCGGATGCGCGCCGGGATCGCACTCGCGCGCTCCTTCAGCCCCTTGTACCCCTCCAGGAGCAATGGCTCGGCCTCGGCGTACTTCTGCTGATTCGCCAGGCAAACCCCCAGCACCGATTTCGCCTCGAACGTCCCCCAGGCAACCGGCTGTTTCTTTTCCTGAATCGTGAGGTAGGCGCGCATCACGGATTCGGCCTCGATGTCCTTCCGCTGCCGGGCCAGATTGTTGCCCAGAAGGAGCAGGGCCTTGA
>DASPXY010001331.1:0-3352 GCA_035637055.1 Gemmataceae bacterium
CAGCCACTCGGCAACCCGGTCGCGCAGCTCGGCGCGGGCGTAGTCCATCGCCGGACGCCCAAGCGCCTTGGCATCCCAGGCCGACAGCTCGTGGTACCAGCGGGCGCGGACCTGGCCGCGACGGGCGAGTTGCACGACAGCCTCGGCCGCGCCGTCGACGTCGATGCCCTGGGTCGCAAAGTCGGTGCCCTGCCAGGTGCGCAGCTCCACCGCCAGGTCGGCCAGGAACACCAACTCCCGTGATTCCC
The DNA here is from genome assembly GCA_035637055.1 of Gemmataceae bacterium. GTDB lineage: Bacteria > Planctomycetota > Planctomycetia > Gemmatales > Gemmataceae > DASPXY01. The sequence continues at coordinate 249 of DASPXY010001331.1, forward strand.
GGTCGGGGTGGCCGGTCACGAGGTCGTAGACCTCCCGGCCGTCCGGCTGGCGGACCCGCTCATCCAGCAGGACACCCGGGCCGACCACCAGCAGGCTTCCGGGAGCGGGCAGGCTGGCGGCCAGGGGCTGGTCGACCAGCAGGCCCAGGTAGCAGTCGATGACCGCGCCGGGGGACAGTTCCTCGCCGAAGCTGTTGGGGCCAAGCCGCCGCACCTGCCGCTGCACGTTCTGCGCGCACCTCCCCGGAGCGCTGTCGGCCGGGGCTCCAGCGTACTGCCCCAGCCCGTCAGGCGGCGTCAGCCCGCAAGGCCAGGAGCCCCTGGCCAGCCGAAGTGGCTCCGTCGAGGACGCGGGGGGGCAGGCTGATGGCGACCGTGACCAACCCTGCGTACGGGTCGGCGTTCGGGACGTCTGGTGCCACCGAGGCACCCTGGGTGTCAGCCTGGGGTTGACAGTTGTCACAGGGGGGCTTTACATTGCGCCGGCCGGAGGAGTGGCCGAGCGGTCGAAAGCAGCGGCCTTTCAAGCCGTAGGCACCCTGTCAGGTGCTCGTGGGTCCGAATCCCACCTCCTCCGCGAGGAGGCCAGAGCACAAGAGGGGCCACCGAACGGCCCCTCTTGTCGCCTGCGAGTCTATGGCCCGTAGGCACCCTGTCAGGTTCACCAACACTACGCGTACGTGCCAGGTGAGACAAGAGGAGATCCGATATGAGCGACGATGTTATCGAAGTGCCGGAATCTCTCGATCAGGATGCCCTTGGACCCGGCGACAGAACAACAATCGGATCAGACCTACTTAGCTTTGATCCGCCTGTTCGAGTTCGGATTATTGACGTCTTGATGGAGGAGCATCGAGAGGCGCTATCCGCCCTTGCCTCTATTCGGGATGACGCCGTGCGTGAGCTTGCCGAAGAGAGTTCGGTGGTTGATGCGGCTAAAACTCTTGGTGTCTCGCGGCAAGCAGTCTATCGCATCCTCCAAGAGCAGAGACAAAAGGGTGGATCGCGCTTCACTAATACAGTCTTCCTTGACGAACGAATTGACCTTGACGGTAGGGCTTTCATTGGCTGCGCATTCTAACGATGTACGCTGGTATTCTCTGGTACTGCACCTTTCACGCTTGTTGGAAGCGCCCTTTCAGAGTGTGAATGGTCATTCGAAGGTCCTGCCTTCCTAACGCTCGATTTCTTGCGTGCTCTGCATAGAAATGGTGATGATGGGAGCCGTGAAGTCGTGAGACAGGTCATCGAAGGTCTTACTGCCGAAGATGTCTCCAAGGCAGACTAAGCCTTGGCTACTTGAAGCGCGCATGCTGCTCACAGCTCAAGAGATACAAATGCGCGAATGAGGATGAGTCGCATTGCTAGTTGCCACACTACTGCTAGCCGACGCCGCTACCATTGCTGACGGCAAACTATACATACTTGGTGCCGGATGGAGTATTACAGGTCCAGGTTCATTGCCATCGGCAGTTGTCTTAATAGTGGATTTCATACCACCGAGAGTAGACGAGAAGCATGATTGTGAAGTGATGCTGGTTGATCCTCAGGGGAAGCCTGCCGTTCTTGGTGCCGCTCGGGGGGTGCCGGACATTATTCGGTTTACACTGAGTATAGAAGAGAATACTCAGCAGACGGAGCCGGGCACGTCATCCTACCTGCATGTAATGACGATTCCGGCCCTGCCACTCATTCCGGGCAGTAAGTATGCTTGGCGGCTGACAGTCAACGGCGAAGAACGTCCAGAGTGGACGCGACAGTTCAGCGTCAGGAGTGAGCTACCGCGGAGAAAGGACTCAGTGACATAGATTGCAGCGTGATGAAGCAGCTCTGGCTCAGGTTGTTGCTGAGGATCTGGAGTACTTGGTGACCAGAGGGTCAGAAAGACTGAACCGCAGTGACGTAAGAATCTCCAGTACAATTCTGCGTCGCCTCATGGTTGAAGGAGATTACCCGCGAAGTTGGCGCGCTCTGGGTCTCGATGGCGAGCCGACTGTAACCGCAATTGATTTGAGGCCCTTGCTACGATCAATCACGATCCAGAGTGACTGGATTCACTATGCTTATGCAGGAGGAAAGTGGAGTAGTGGAAATGGATACTTGGGACTTCAGCTGATAGTAGTGCCGAGCAAGTACACTCAAGACGAGTCTGTTATGCAGAGAATTACAGACGAGTTCGCAGCCATTACAAACGAGAAGCAATTCACAATATCGAGGTATTTAGGGTCGGCGTCCGCAATCGTGGCCGGTCGTCCGATCTCGCGTCGCGATATCATCGAGTATGTCGCGAATAAGCTAGGAGGGGCACACTTCGACAGCCGCCGCCGGGATCGTGAGATCAAGTACCAGCTTCTTGATGAGAACCACGTCCAAGCTGGCCCCTTTCCGGCGGCATTCGTAGAACTCTTGGCCATGGTTAATACTCTGGCGGGCTCTCGAGACGCAACCCGCTATGTCGATCGGGCCCGTAAGGTTCTTCCTGGATTCGTTCAAATTGACCCGAAGAAGGTCTACTTTATGGAGGGTCGAGGCGGTCGCTTGAACTTCTTCCAGTTCTCGTCACAACCAGAATAGCTTCTTCGGAGCCTGACGGGTCGAGACGCGGCCGCCCGCAGGACCGGCGTTGAGGCTCAGCCGGCTTCGCGCTCTCGGCCACCGCGCTCAGGCTCATCGACTCGAGCTATGCGTGCTCGGTAGGCTCGGGTGGGCCTGGTGGGCGGCTGATCGGGGTGGGCGCGTCCACGCCGGTCGAGACGCTGCTCACGGTGGGCGCGCTGCCGCTCGTGGAGCCGCTGGATTACCTGGGCGGCGGCACGGTGGTGGCGGCGCTGCTCAAGGTCGCGGCTGGGAGGCTCCGGGCCGAGCGCCCGGTCGGGGTCGGTGATGGCGTAGCGCTCCCGGTACTGCTCGATGCGGGCGACGGCCTGCCGCCAGCCGCGCTGCCCCTTGACGGTGGTGGGCGGCTGGCCGAGCTGGGCCAGGGCGCCGGCCGGCTGCTGCGCCGCCGAGAGCTTGCCGAGACGCGTGACCGCCTCACCCAGGCGGAGACCAATCAGCAACTCGCTCAACAGCAGGCCAACCGGGCCGCCGACCGGGAGCGCGAG
>DASPXY010001332.1:0-6470 GCA_035637055.1 Gemmataceae bacterium
CACGGCGGTCAGCGCGGCTGGTGCGCGGGCTGCACCGAATCGTCCCGTGTCGGCCTGTTCCTCTCGCTCGGGGTCTTCGGGTTCATCAGCGTGGTCCTTTTACTGATGTATGCCCTCGATAAAATCCAGAAATAATCCGCATGAGCGACGCCAACACCCCCGTCATCGTCAGTTCCGATGCCCGTCGCACCGAGCGAATTCCGCCGCGTCAGGTGCTGACGCGCAAGTGGCCGGTGCTGCACTACGGCGATGTCCCTCGTTTCGACCGCCAACGCTGGACGTTCCGTATCTTCGGTCTGGTCGATTCGCCGTGGCAGTGTACTTACGATGAATTCCTGAGCCTGCCGCGGGTGCAGGTCCATGCCGACATGCACTGCGTCACGCGCTGGAGCAAGCTGGACAATGTCTGGGACGGCGTCGCCACGCGCACGGTCCTGGCGCAGGTCAAGCCGTTGCCGGCGGCGCGCTACGTTCTCGTCCACTGTGAACACGGTTTCACGACGAACCTGCCGCTGGCGGACTTTTTGGGCGCGGACTGCCTGTTCGCGTGGCGGCACAATGGTCAGGATCTGGAACCGGACCACGGCTACCCGCTGCGTCTCGTCGTGCCGCGGCTCTACGCCTGGAAAAGTGCGAAATGGGTCCGCGGGATCGAGTTGCTGGGTGAGGACCGCCCCGGCTTCTGGGAGCAATGGGAGCACGGAGGCTACCACATGCGCGGCGACCCGTGGGCGGAGGAACGATTCCGCGACGACTCGGAGAGGGGCAGGTAAGCTCAGTCACTTGTTGGCGAGGCGGGAGCGTGAGCGACCGGAGGAACATAGCTGCTCCGGTCGCTCACGCTCCCGCCTCGCCTCGGAGTTGCAGCCTCTTACTTCCCGTTCCGGGCGGCGCCGTTCCCCTGGCGCGAGAAGTGAACGCAGCCCGGGCCAAGGATCGCGTCCAACTCGGCCTTGGGAAGCTTGATCGGATTGATGCGGAAGCCCTCCCCCGCCTTGAGGACAACCTGCTTGCCGGTCCCGTCGCGGACGTAGAGGAACACCGGGCAGGAGCCGCGCGCCGCCTGGAGCACGCGCGCCACCTGATCGAGATGGCCGGGGGTGTGCTCCCCGAGTCGCAGGGCGATGGCCAGGCCGGTCGTGCGCTCGCGCTGGGCCTGCTCGATGGTCAGGACACGCGACACGACCAGGCCCGGCTCCTCGCGCGTTTTCTCCACAATCCCGCCGATGAAGCAGATGCGATCCTCCTCGACGAGTTCCTTGTAGTTGACGTAATCATCGGGCCACATGACGCATTCCGCCTGGCCGCTGAAGTCCTCCAGTTTGAAGCGGGCGTAGCGGCTGTTGCCGTTGCGTGCCTTCTTGGTGTTCATGAGCCGCACCTGCGTCAGCATGCCGCCCATCAGCACCTCTTGCTGCGCTTGCAGGTCGCGGAGTTGACCGCTCTCATGAGTGGAGAAGAGACGCAGGACGTCCTCGTGCTGCGCCAGCGGGTGGCTGGAGATGTAGAAGTCGAGGGCTTCTTTTTCGTACTTGAGTTTCTCGCTCGGCGGCCACTCGGGAACCTCCGGGAGCGTCGCCGCGACAGGGGCGTCGCCTGGACCATCCGCGTCGAGAACCTCAAACAGGTTCATCTGCCCGTGCTTGCGGTCGGCCTGGAGTTCGTTCGCCGCCTGCATCGCCCGCGGTAATGCCGCCATGAGCTGGGCGCGCTGGGCGCCGAAGCAGTCGAAGGCGCCCGCCTTGATGAGCCGCTCCGTCGCGGCCTTGCTGACGATTTTCAGATCGACGCGCTCGCAGAAGTCGAAAATGTCCTTGTACGGCCCTTTCGCCTCTCGCTGGCGGACGATCTCCTCGGCGGCGCCGCGGCCGAGTCCCTTGATCGCAACGAGACCAAACAGGATGTCGTCACCACGCACGGTGAAATCCGGGTCGCACCGGTTGACGTTGGGCGGCTGCACCGGGTAACCGAGACGTTTGGCGTCTTCGAGGTGCTCGACCAAAATCTTGCGCTTGTCAAGTTCACTGCTCAACAGCGCCGCCATGAACTCTTGCGTATAGTGGGTCTTGAGGTAAGCCGTCTGGTAGGCGACCAAGGCGTAGGCAGCGCTATGGCTGGCGTTGAAACCATAGCCCCCGAAGAAAGTGATCAGGTCAAAGATGTCCCTGGCCGTGTCTTCGCGAACCCCTCGTTCCATCGCTCCCTTCAGGAATTCCGCCCGGCGTTGCTCGATGATGTCGTGCTTCTTCTTGCTGATCGCCTTGATGCAGGCATAGGCGCTGGAAAGTTCAATCCCGCCAAGCCGGTTCAGGATGCGCATTACGTCTTCCTGGTAGACCATGATGCCGAAGGTCTTGCCCAGGATCTCTTCCAAAGCCGGATGGGGATAGGTGGGCTTCTCCCGCCCATGCTTGCGATTGACGTAGGCATCGACCATGCCACCCTGGAGTGGGCCCGGCCGGTAGAGGGCGATGGTGGCGATGATGTCGCGAAAGTTGTCCGGCTTCATCCGCTTGATGAGTTCGCGGATGCCGTCCTTCTCAAGTTGGAACACCCCCTTGGCGTCGCCGCGTTGTAGGAGCGCGTACGTCTCCGGGTCGTCCAGCGGCAGGTTGAACAGATCGATTTTCTGTCCGCGCGTTGTCTCGATGAGCTTGACGGCGTTGTCGAGCACAGTCAGTGTGCGCAAGCCGAGGAAATCCATCTTGAGCAGGCCGACCTTTTCGAGGTCGCCCATGACCCACTGCGTCGCCACGACTACGTCGCCACCGCGGCTGGCCGCGTCCTCGCCCTTGCGCACTGCCCGATGCACCGGCACGTAGTCAATCAGCGGGCCGTTGGCGATCACCACCCCCGCCGCGTGGATGCCCGTATTCCGGTTCGTGCCTTCGAGCGTCTTCGCGATATCGACCAACTCGCGCACCTGCGGGTCGGTGTTGTACGCTTCGCGGAACTCAGGACTCTGTTGCAATGCATCCGCAAGGCTAATGCCCAAGGTCTCGGGCACCCAGTTCGTTAGTTGGGTCACCCGCGCCAGCGGCACGTCGAGGACGCGGCCGACGTCCTTCAGGGCCGCCTTCGCCGCCAGCGTGCCGAACGTCGCGATCTGTGCAACACTCGCCTCGCCGTACTTCTGCTTGACGTAGGCAATGACCTCCTCGCGCCGATCCTGGCAAAAGTCGATGTCGATATCCGGCGCTTCGCTGCGGTTGGGGTCGAGGAAACGCTCGAACAGCAGGTCATACTCCAGCGGATCGACGTGGCTGAGCTTGAGGACATAACTGACCATCGCTCCGCAGGCCGAGCCGCGCGCGCTGGCGGGGATGCCGTGCTCCAGCGCGAAGCGCACGAAGTCCCAGACGATCAGGAAATAGCTGGCGAAGCCCATGCGGCAGACAATCCCGAGTTCGTGCTCCAGGCGAGCGCGGGCCGCTTTCTCCTTCTCCGGCGGCTTGCCTCGATAACGCTCCAGCAACCCCTGCTCGCACAACTCGCGCAGGTAGTCGTCGGGCTTCTTGCCGGGCGGCGGCGTGAAGACCGGGAAATGACGTTTCTTGAAGTCGAGGTCGATGTGGCAGGCGTCGGCAATTTCCTGGCTGCGGCGCACTGCGTCCTCGCGGCCGGGGAATAGCTTGTACATCTCCTCCGGGCCGCGAATGTGGAACTGATTGCCCTCGAACTTGAAACGCTTCGGGTTGGAGCGCAGCCGCCCCGTGTTGATGCACAGCAGCACGTCGTGGGCGACGTGATCCTCTTGCTTGAGATAATGGGCATCGCTGGTGGCGACGAGCGGCAGCCCCAGCTTGTTCGCGACGTCGATCGCCCCTTCCTCGCACTGCTTCTGGATCTGCAGGCCGTTGTTCTGAATCTCGACGTAGAAGTGCTTGCCGAAGAGTTGGTGGAACCACTGCGCCGTCTTGACCGCGTCCTCCAGGCGGTCCTTGAGGATGTGGTCGCTGAACTCGGCAGCGGCACAGCCACTGAGACAAATCAGACCTTCCTTATGGGTCTCCAGCAACTCCTTATCGATGCGCGGCTTGTAGTGGTAGCCCTCCAGGAATGCCAGCGACGACATCTTGATGAGGTTGCGGAAGCCGGCGGCGTTGTAGGCCAGCAGCGTCAGGTGGTGATAGATGGCGTCGTCGGACTCGGCGCTGGCGCGGCGCTGTTCGCGGTCGGTGCGTTTGTTGGGAGCGACGTATGCCTCGTAGCCCAAAATCGGGTTCAGGCCGGCGGCCTTGCACTCGCGGTAAAACTCGATGGCGCCGTACAGGTTGCCGTGGTCGGTGATGGCGACGGCGTTCATGCCGAGTTTCTTGACGTGCGCGACCAGTTCGGGAATGCGGCTGGCGCCGTCGAGGAGGCTGTAGTGGGTGTGGCAGTGCAGATGTACAAAAGGACGGTCGGCCATGGGTGCGCGTCCGGTGGTTACGGGAAACGAAAGAACCGCGTTTTCAGAACGAGCCGCCGGGTTTATCCCGGCGGCCTGACGGCGGGGATAAACCCCGCCGCTCGTCTCTCGAAACGTGGTGTCCCCTGTTCTTTCGTATTCTACCGGGCGCGGCGATGAGTTTAATCGTCGAGACTGTCGGGTTCGGCGACGGCGCGAAGGTAGCGCGCCAGCAACATCTGTATCGCCAGCACGCGCTGCCAGTCGGCGAACGAGAGGGTGACCTGGCTACCGTCTTCCTTGGCCTGGATGTTCTCGGTGGCGCAGGTCAGACCGCGATGCAAGAAGTCGAGGATCTCCGCGAGGCGGGCCGCCTGGGAGGGAGACAGTTTTTGCGGCAACGGCGGCAGGGCGCGATTGCCGATGAACATGGCCTCGCTGGTGAGCGTGACCCGTTCCTTGACGTTCAGGTCGAAGTCGAGATCGTTCTCGATGGGGCCAGTGTGCGTGCGGGCCTGAACGGTTGCCGGTCCTTCGGACTCCATCGCGCCGGCCTCACGGCTCAGGGACGCGCCCGGGACACTGCTGAGGCTCGCCATGCGCGTCGCGATTTCCTCGTTCGAGCCGAACAGCAGGAGCGAACGGCCGACGCAGACACGATCGCCCACGCGGAGCCGGCGGATTTGCACAACGGTACCGTTGACGCGCGTGCCGTTGGTGCTTTCCAGGTCGGTCAGGATGATGTCCTCGTTGTCCTGCTGCACCTTGGCGTGGAAGCGGCTGACTCGTTCGTCGTTGAGGCGCAGGACGTTCCCCTCCTCGCGGCCGATCGTGACGGGAGTCCCCATCTCGCGGAAGACGCGCCCCTTATCGACGCCTTCGAGTACCTGAAAGGTTACCTTCGCCATCCAGCACCCCCGGCACCTGCACATTCCTTGCAGGACTTATAGCACAGTCCAGAAAGGAAAAACAATCTTGATTCGTGGTGAGTGGTTGGAAGGGTCAAGCCCACGGGCCGCGGCCCGTGGGCTTCTTCGCTCCCCACTAACCACTTCCTTTACTGTATTCTGGAGTCCCAGAGTTCCCGTGTCAATCGGTTGCTGACAGGATGGCACCCCGGCAGGTGCCGAAACCAGGTGACCTGGCGCTTCGCGAAGTTGCGACTGCGCGTCTGAACCCGCACCAGCGTCTCGGCCAGCGAAGCCTGACCGTCCAGATGCGCGAAGACTTCCTTGTACCCCAAAGCCTGGGCGGCCTCGCGGCTGACGGGGTGCGGCAAGTGACGCAAACCCTCGACTTCTTCGACCAGACCGGCGGCAAACATCTCCTCGACGCGGCGATTGATGCGTTCGTACAATTCCGGCCGCGGCAAATCCAGCCAGAGAATTTGCGGAAAGGATGAAGGAGGAAGGAGGAAGGATGAACCAGAAAGCCTCTCTGGTTCATCCTTCCTCCTTCCTCCCTCATCCTTTCGCTGGGGCCATTGTCGTTGCCGGCAGCTGATCGGCTGGCCGGTGAGTTCCCACACTTCAAGAGCACGAATCACGCGGCGCACGTCGTTGGGATGCAGGCGGGCCGCCGCGGCAGGATCGACCCGCGCCAGCCGCTCGTGCAGCACCTGTGGCCCGGACACCTCGGCCTCACGGGTCAGCCGTTCGCGGAGCGCCGCGTCGCTGCCGGGGCCGTCAAAAAGCCCATGCAGCAGCGCCTTCAAATAGAGCGGGGTGCCGCCGACGAACAGCACCCGCTTGCCCCGGGCCTCGATGGCGCGGCAGCAGGCTGCGGCACGCTCCAGCCACCAGGCGACGCTCGCCGACTCCCAGGGATCGAGCACATCGACGAGGTGGTGCGGCACCCGGCTGCGTTCGGCGCGGGTTGGCTTGGCGGTGCCGATGTCCATGCCGCGATACAGCGCCATCGAGTCCATTGACACGATCTCGGCGCCAAGGCGCTCGGCCAGCTCAAGGCCGAGGGCCGTCTTGCCGGAGCCGGTCGGGCCGGTCAGAACCAGGGCATTCGTGAAGGGGTCGGGAAGCATCAACCTCCATTGTAGCGGGAAGCGCTGCCGGCGAGGGTATAA
>DASPXY010001333.1:0-3243 GCA_035637055.1 Gemmataceae bacterium
ATGCGCAGGGCGGGGCGTGGGATCTGCTGACGGGCGAGGTGCGGTCGTTCGCGCTGAAGCGCTCGTACGGGTGCGGCCAGCTGGCGGGGTGCGCGAGGCTGATGGTGTTCCGGTCGGCGACGCTGGGTTACTACGACCTGGAGCGGCAAAAGGGGACCATCGACTATGGTGGCATCCGGCCCGGGTGCTGGATCAATGCGATCCCGGCGGGCGGGCTTGTGCTCGTCCCCGACGCCACCAGCGGGTGCCAGTGCAGCTATCTGAACCAGGCCTGGATCGCCCTGCAGCCGCCAGAGTGACGGCCCCCGGCTCGTCTCAGCCTCACCGGTCGCCAGCGCTGCTGGTAGACGCGAGTTTGAACCACCTGCGCGAACGCTGCGATGCCTCGATCGCCGTGGCGCACGGTCACCTTTTCATTCGCACCTACAAGCACCTGTGGTGCATCGGCGCTCAATGAGCGTGTGTGATCGTGCGCCACAAGCCTGAAGCGCCAGTGAAGGCTCACGGTGGTCCTTCGCTGGCGCTACAGGCTTGTGTGGCAGGATCGCGCACCGTGATTTAGCGCAGGTAGCCCTTGAGGTTGCTCCGGGCGGCGCCGGGCAGGACGCGGTCGGCGGCGGACGTGCCTGGCGACAGGGTGAAGGCGACGGCGAACGGGAACCGGCCCGGCGGCGCGCCGCGCGTGAAGTTTCCCTCGCCCCAGTACGCGCCTTTCGCCACCAGGTCGAGCCGTGTCACGCGGCCGGCGTTCACCTCGACGACGCCGAGCAGGTCGGCCTGGTAGCCGCGGTTGCCCGCCTTCGTCTCCAGGTGGACCGAGCCGGACAGCCGGCCGTCCTTGAGAGTCAATTCCAGCCGTTTGACCTCGTCCGGCCGCCACAGGGGCGGCTCGCCGCGCGTGTTGTCGATCAGGTGGAAGCGGGCGAGGCGCTGCTTGACGCTCTCCGGCAGTTCGCCGCGGGCGAGCGCCTCCGCCTCGTCCTTGCGCAGCCACAGGTGGTCGCGCCCCACCGCGTCCCGCATCGCCCGGTTGCCGCCCTTTTCGTAGCCGCCCAGCACCTTGCTCGTCACGTCGAGTACCAGGCCGCCGGCCGGAGGCTCGAACTGCGGCAGCGCGGCCTTCGGTCCCGCCTCCACGGCAGGGGCGGTGGCCGGGTCGAACTTCTTGAGCGCGGTCTCCATCAGACGCCGGACGTGGGCGGCGTCGGCGGTGTTGGCGAACGCCAGCAACTTGCCGTCGGGAGTGAACAGGTAGTTGCCCTGCGACGTGCCGCCCAGCCCCCGGCCCGCCTGCTTGAGGACTCGGGCGAACAGCTCGCCCTCCGCGTCCTTCAGCGTGCGGTGGATGTGCTGATCCACGGCGGCCGGAACGAAGCGCGTGGCGAGGTACTTGAGGACCACCGGGTCTTGCAGGCTCGACGCACGGTCGAGCATCCCGTTGTTTCAGACGCAGCCCAGCGGGTGGCCGCTGCGCACCAGCAGGAAGACCGGCTTCTTCGCGCGCGCCGCCTGGTCGCGCGCCTCCAGCAGGGACAGCTTCCAGGGGAGTTGCTGCCAGGCTTCCTCCCTGGAAGGTTGCAGGAGGCGGCGAAGTTTCTCGAACTCGGCAGCCGAAAGGCCCTGGCCTTCCTGGGAACGGCCGACCGGCAGAGTCGCGGCGCCGGTAGCGGTCGCGACCGTAAGGACGAAGGCAAGCGCTCGGTGCATCGACATAAGGCCCTTCTTTCTGCTCGAAAATGCTTGGGAGTCCACCCTGCCCGGAGGGAGTCGTTGGCAGGCCCGTTTATCCTACCTCAATCCGGCCCCGCCTCGCCAGAGGGTGTCGATTTTCCAGGCTGGTCGCCTTTATGTCATTTTCCGGCCAGTAATCGCGTACCGCTTTGTCAAAACGGACGAGCGGTTGATTATCAATCAGCTGCTCCGATCTTTCTACTTTTCCCGCTTGGCGCAAGTTCGAGTCACTGATAGAGTGATAGGGGTAGGGAGTACCCGTAGGAGAAGAGCGATGACCGAGAAAATCAGCCTGCCAATTTTCGCCGAGGAGTTGCAACGCGAGATGCTGGACCGCCTGGGCCGCATCGAAGGCCAGGTTCGCGGCGTGGCCCGGATGGTCGAGGGCCAGCGTCCGTGCATGGAGGTGTTGCAGCAACTCGCCAGTGTCCAGGCCGCGTTGAAGGGCGTGACGAAGTCGGTGCTGCGGAACTACCTGGAGCGGTGCGTCACGGACGCGATCCGTTCGGGCGACACCGCCGTCTACGACGAGTTGATGGACGCAATCTACAAGTTCGTGAAGTGAGCGGGGGCGTCCCCGCCACGATCCGAACGGCATCCTTGAGGAGGAACGTACGATGACCCGAAGGAAATGGCTGTGGGCGGCCGTGATGGCGGTCCCCCTGGCGATCGGCGGGGGCCTGCTCTACGCGAACGCGCGGGCGGGCGGCTACACCTGCCCGATCAGCGGCGAAGTTCTGCCATGCCCGAAGTGCTGCCCGCTGAACCAGCAGACGCGGCAGCAGACGCCGGAGCAGTCCTACACTTGCCCGCTGACGGGCGAGGAGCTGCCGTGCGAGCGGTGCTGCCCCCTGAATGATCAGTGAGCGGCAGTCAGTCGTTGATTTGCCCCCGGCTGGCTCGAAGCGGCCGGGGGTTTTCATTTGCGCAGAGTTGCTGAGTCACAATCAGCGGCTTGTGGGAATCGGACTGAATAGAATGGGAAAGGGCTAACAGCCACACGGCGTCTTTCATGCCTCTTTCTACTTTGGGCCTGGGCTGCCATGGAATTCGAGGACTTTCACATTGTCGCCGTTCAGGAGACATCGGACCGGATTGCTGACTTGCTCAGGCGCGCTGGTGTCCGAGTTGAGCAGCGTGTCATTACTGAAATCGGACGGCCAGAGTACGTGATTGCTGTCCATCGTGATGACATGGAGCGAGCCGGACAGGCTTTTTCGAGTGACGTCGGGCCAGGCCGCAATTTCACGAGCAGCTGATTTAGGGTCCGCGGGTCGGCAGTTCAATTGGCGAATGGCACAATGACAACGAGGTCACCATCCCTCCTTCGCCGTTGCACCGCCTCGTGCCGGGAAAAGGGGGAAGCTGTGCAAAGGGGGAGGTCGGTCCGCGGCGCAGCCTTGCTTGGCGCCGGAGGAATGCTCGCGCAGGACGGAGGGGGCCAGGCTCCCAGGACGGTTTGGCCATGTGGCCGCGAGGTATTTCTGCAGACGCAAGCCCTTCGGTTACTTC
>DASPXY010001334.1:0-3819 GCA_035637055.1 Gemmataceae bacterium
CGCGCCATCAGGCAGCCCTGGCCGAATCCCGTCCGGCCATAAGCATCGCGCACCCGTGCCGGTTCAGCGCTCAGGTCGAACGCGCGGCCGCGCGGGCTGAGCACCATCTGAGCCGTCTGCTGATAAAGCGTCTGATGGTCGCGCACCTGGTCGCCTGCCCCAGCCTGGGCAAAGGGCCGTTCCAGCTCGCGCATCAGTTCCAGGCGGCGGTCGAGGCGGCCAGCGGAGACCGGCGTGGTCAGGTTGTCGGGCGGGCGGTTGGGGTCGTTCACAACGAAAGGAGCGTAGCGCACTCCGAGGAAACTGGGGCCGACACTCTGCCCCTGAATGCTGACGAAGTTCGGCAGGTCCGAGTCGGCCGGGCCAATCTCGCGCGCGGTGATCGAGCCGATGCCGGGGTGGACAATGCCGCCCGATGGCGGGTAGCTTGTGTGCAGCAGGTACGTCGCCCGGCCGTGGTTGCCCTCGCGGCTCGTCATCGAGCGAATGATGGCCAGTTCGTCAGTAACGCCAGCGAGGCGCGGCCAGTGCTCAGAGATATTGATGCCGGGGACGCGCGTCGGAATGGCTCGCGTCGGCCCCTGCGTTTCGGCGCCCGGCTTGGGGTCCAGGGTCTCAAACTGGCTGGGACCGCCCGCCATCCACAGCAAAATGCAGGCCCGTTGCTGCCGGCGCAACTCGTCCGCGGCAGCGGCCACCCGTGCGAAACCGCCCAGCCCGGCGAGACCGGCGGCACCGGCACCGAGGAAATGGAGAAAGCCACGACGGCTGATGGCACCCTCCCGATTGACGCGAACATGCAGACAAGTGCGGATCTGGTCGTTCACGGAAGTTTCCTCCGCTCTTTCGGTTGCTCCGGGGCACGCTCCCTCCGCTGCGCCGCAATCCGGTCCTCAGCCAGGGCCTCAAGACGGGCGATCAACGGGGCAATGGCGTCGATTTCGAGGCGGGTTCCCCGGACCAACACCGTATTTGAACCCGGCTCACCGGCGATCCGAACGGTTGTCCCCTGGAACAAGTCTTGCAGGGCCTTGGCAATCTCGGGGGCCTTGGCGGTTCTTAGGGGGAAGATCTGAAGGTGGGTCTTGTCTGCGGGGCCAGCATCGACGGCTGGAGCCTTCAACTCTGCTCGGAGGCGGAGGAGTTCTTTCGTCAGCTTCTCGATCTGGGTTTCCAGTTCCGTCAGGCGCTGCTGAAGTTTCGCGGCATCAGATGCCGGTGCTTTCTTCTGTCGCTCCTTGGGAGGCTGTTGTGCCGATCCAACATCGAGGGCGAGCAGACCAAGCAGCAGTGCCAACAGCACGGGAAGGCGTCGGAAGGTCATGGGATGAGCCCTTTCGTGAACGAGCATTTCTCAGGGTATCTCCTCGTCGCCCGCCAAATCGTTGACTTTCGCTTCGTCAGAAACTCCGTGGAGTTGATCAGCGTCCAGAACACGTCTTCGAGCGCCTCGCGCCGGTCGCCAACCCGCGCCAGATAGCGGCGGCAGGTGTCCAGCTCCTCCGAGCGCGGCGAGCGCGCCAGGGCACGCTGATAGAGCGCCTTGAGGATGTCGTCGTCGGCCATGCCCTTGGCGAGAGCGTCGGCGAGGAAGGTTTTCCCTTGGGCCGAGACGTAGGTGTTGACGAGGACGCTGTTCATCATGAGGAGCGCCTGCGGAATGGTGCCCTGCATCTCCTCTTGCGGCTGCGACGGGTTCGCCTTGAAGGCTTGATAGACCATGTTCCGCAGGCCCGTATGGCGGCTGACCGCGGGCGCCGACGACGGGGCGGGCGCTGGGATCGTGCGATCGTTCTCGTCGAAGCCGAGCGTCTTGATGAGGGCGTCGAAGATCTGTTCTGGCCGCAGCCGGCTGGGACAGACGGCGACGGGCGCGAGTGAGTCGGAATCGGGCCGTGGCTGGAGTTGCCGCTGGTACGCCTCGGTGCTAACGATCGTGCGCAGCAGCCAGCGCATGTCGTAGTTGGTCGCGGCCCACTCGGACGCGAGCAGGTCGAGCACCGCGGCATAGCGCGGCGGGTTGTCGTTGCCCAGATCGTGAAGCGTCGGATAGAAGCCCCAGCCCATCAGCGCGGTCCAGAGGCGGTTGACGTGGGCGCGGGCAAACCACGGATTTTTCGGGCCGGTGAGGAAGCGAGCCAGGGCGGCGCGGCGGTGGACATCGTCAGCGCTGGCGGATACGGTTTCGCCCGTGAGGAAGCGCGGCGTCATCGGAATGAGCCGCTTGGGGTCTTTTTTATCGGGCATCAAGTGGTCGCCGTCCGCGCGCCCCTCGATGGCGTAGGGTGTGCCGCGGCCGTTGACGTCCTTGTGCTGGACGAGCTTGGCGCGGCCAAAGAAGGCGACGAACTCGTGGAACTGCTCGCGTTTCCACGGTTCATTCTTGGCGTCATGGCACTGCGCGCACTGCAGATCGACGCCGAGGAAAATGCGGCTGGTGGTCGCGGCGACCTCGATCTGGTTGCCGAAGTGCGAGGTGAGGTAGTTGACCGGCGGCGATTCGTCGTTGATGCCGGTGGCGGTCACCAGCGCGGTGACGACCTCGCCCCACGGCCGATTGTTGCGCACCTGGTCGGTCAGCCAGTTATCGAAGGACTGCCAGCGCAGGTAGTTGCCGCTGGCGGGTGTGTGATAGGTGAGCACGTCGCGCCAGTAGCGGCCCCAGTTGACCGCATAGGGATCGCTCTGCAGGAGGCGATCGATGAGTTTGGTGCGGCGCTGCGGGTCGGTGTTGGCCTGGAAGGTGGCGACCTCGGCCGGGGTCGGCGTCTGGCCGGTCAGGTCGAGGCTGACTCGACGCAAGAAGGTCTGATCGTCGGCGACCGGGGGCAGTGGGGCGGACTTGTCGCGGGTCTGGTTGAGGGCGTCGTCGATGCGGCGCGCGACGAGCGCGGGCGGCGCGGCTTGTTTTGGCGGGTTGAGCGGTTCCAGGGCCTGGACGGGGCCGCAAAGGGCTAACACGAATGTAAGGGTGGAAATGTTGCGCGGATTGGAGAGTCTCATATCCGTCTCCCCTTCCCTGTGGTGGAGTGGGCGGGTCGCGCGAGGGTTGCGGGCTGGTTGGTGATAAATCAAGGTTGAAAGTAGCGAATCGATCCGGCGAAAGCAACAAAAAAGTGGCTCGTGGTTTGTGGCCGTTAGTGGTCAGTGTCAGTGAGGATGGGTTCAAGCCCACGGGCCGCGGCCCGTGGGCTTCTTCACGAAGCACTCGCGCAGCGCCGGAACACGACTTCGCCCGTTGGATCCAGCCACCAACTGCGCCAGCGGCCAAGCCGGACGAAGCCGGCGGTGGTCATCACGCGGGTCAGATCGGCGTCGCGCAGGGTGGGACCAACATCGAGCATGGCAACGCCGTCGGCTCGCAGAGTGCGCTGCAGTTCGGCGACGAGCGGCCGCACTGTGTCGGCGTTGAGGTGGTGGCCGACGACGCCGCTGGCGTTGACCAGATCCAAACTGCCGTCGGGCACCAGCGTCTGGTCGAGACGGCGCAGCGGCTCGGTCACGCCCTGACAGACGAACTCGACCGAACAGGGAGAACCGCTACGGTGAACGTAAGGGCGGCGCCGGGCGACATCGACCAGCACCGGCACCAGTTCGTACCCGGTGATACGTGAGCCCGGCGGACAGTAGAAGGCGAGCACGCGCGTGGAACTGCCGGTGCCGCAGCCGAGATCGGCGACCGTCAACGGTCGGTTCGGCAGATGGGCGCTGAGGGCGCGCGGAATCGTTCGCCAGTTGGCCCAGTCCTGGCGGCCGTTGATGGCGTCGAACTCGGCATCGGTCATGGCGGCGTAAGCGGCCGCGACGACCTGCGGGTCG
>DASPXY010001335.1:0-2696 GCA_035637055.1 Gemmataceae bacterium
GGTTTCGTGAGACCCGTGCGGGTGCAGACGGGGCTGACCGATGGCATGGTCACGGAGATCGTCAGCGGCGAACTCGCCGAGGGGTCCGCGGTTGTGACCGGCGTGGCGCAACGCGAGGCGGCAAGCAGCAACGGCGCCAGCCCGTTCGCCCCCTCGTTCCGCGGGAAAAAGTCCTCGTAAACCACTTAGCCGCAGCCTGAACCCCTCCCCCCAACCCCCTCCCCGAAACGGAGAGGGGGAGCAAAACAAAGTCCTCTTCTTCTCCCCCTCTCCGTTTCGGGGAGGGGGTTGGGGGGAGGGGTTCTTCTGGCCCGAAGAAGGAGCAATACCGTGGAGCTGATCAAACTCGTAAACCTGCGCAAGACGTATCACCTGGGCGAACTGGACGTGCCCGTCCTGAAAGGCGTCTCGTTGTCGATCCAGCGCGGCGAAATGGTGGCGCTGATGGGCGCTTCGGGCTCGGGCAAGACCACCCTGATGAACATTCTCGGTTGTCTCGACCGTCCGACTTCCGGGCAGTACTGGCTCGACGGCGAGGAAGTGTCGCAGCTGTCCGCCGATGGTCGGGCGCTGGTGCGGAATCGCAAGATTGGTTTCGTCTTCCAGAGCTTCAACCTGCTGGCGCGGACGAGCGCCCTGGAGAACGTCATCATGCCGCTGTCGTACACGGCCCGCGACCTGTCCACGCGCGAGGCCCGCAAGCGCGGCGTCGCCCTACTCGAACGGGTCGGCCTGGGCAGCCGAATCGGACATGAACCCTCGCAGTTGTCCGGCGGGCAGCAGCAGCGCGTGGCGATCGCCCGGGCGCTGATCAATCGTCCGCCGCTGCTGTTCGCCGATGAGCCGACGGGCAACCTCGACTCACGCACCAGCAAGGAAATCCTGCAAATGTTCCAGGCGCTCAACGCGGAAGAGGGCATCACGATCGTGCTGGTGACGCACGACGCGAACGTGGCCAGCTACGCCAAGCGCACGATTCGCGTTCACGATGGCCTGATTGTCGAAGGCGCGTTCGAGGCGAGCGACCAGCGCGAGGCGCTGGCGGTCGCGGGGTAACCAATGATTTTCCCGCTTGCGGGTTAGCGCGAAGACTGCTAACCCGCAAGCGGGTTCAAGGGGAGGCGCGATTCTCATGCGTTCCATCTATCGCACCCTGGTGCTGGCCCTGAGAGCACTGCAGCGCAATGTGATGCGCTCGGCACTGACGACATTAGGTATCGTCATTGGTGTCGCCGCGGTGATCGCAATGGCGGAGATCGGTCAGGGCTCCTCAACTGCCGTCAAGCGGACCATGCAGAGCATGGGCGCCGACAACTTGCTGGTCCAACCGGGGACGGCGTCGAGCGGCGGCGTCAGTTTCGGCAGCGGCAGTGTCACCACCCTGACACCGCAGGACGCCGAGGCAATCCTCAAGGAAGCGCCGGCGGTCGGCAGCGTGGCGCCGGTGGTGCGGGCACGCACGCAGGTGGTCTACGGCAACCGCAACTGGGTGCCGACGTACATCTACGGCACCACGCCCGCCTTCCTCGACGTCCGCGACTGGAACGACCTCGATGACGGCGAAATGTTCACCGACAAGGAGGTGCGCAACGGCAGCGCCGTCTGCGTGGTCGGCGGCACGCTGGTCAAGGAATTGTTCGGCGGGCAGTCGCCGGTGGGCAAGGACATCCGCGTGCAGAACGTGAACTTCAAGGTGATCGGCGTGCTGAGCAAGAAGGGCGCGAACATGATGGGGCTCGACCAGGACGATATCCTGCTCGCTCCCTGGACGACCATCAAGTTCCGCGTCAGCGGCGCGACGCTGGGCAATGTCAATCAGAGCGCCGCGACGACGGCCACGGACCCAAGCCAGGCAGTCAACAGCCTGAGCAAGGTGTATCCTGGGGCGTCGGGCGGGCTATATCCGACGCTCTCGGCAACGCAGGCGGCCGACACGCCGTTGCCGGTGCGCTTCACCAACGTGGACCAGATCCTGGTGCGGGCACGCTCGACGGATCAGATCCCGGCCGCGATGCAGCAAATGACGCAGATCCTGCACGAGCGGCACCGCGTCAAGCCGGGCGACGCGGACGACTTCAACATTCGCGACATGACCGAAATGACGAAGGCGCTTGCCTCGACCTCGACGCTGATGATGAACCTGCTGCTGGGTGTGGCGCTCATCTCGCTCGTGGTGGGCGGCGTCGGCATCATGAACATCATGCTGGTATCGGTGACGGAGCGCACGCGCGAGATCGGCCTGCGCATGGCGGTCGGGGCGCGGGCGCGCGATATCTTGCGGCAGTTCCTCACGGAAGCGGTGCTGTTGTGCCTGCTGGGCGGAGCGCTGGGCATTCTGCTGGGCCGCGGCGGCTCGGCGCTGATCGCACTGCTGCTGCGCTGGCCGACGGAAATGTCGCTGCCGGCCATCGCCGCCGCGGTCGTCGTGTCGGCGACGGTGGGGGTGTTGTTCGGCTACTACCCGGCGTGGAAGGCGTCGCGGCTCGACCCGATCGAAGCGCTGCGTTACGAGTAACGGAGGGCGAACGGGCCGAGGAGAAAGAGAATGCGATAATACCGCTCCGCCACCGCGAGCATCACGAAGTTGATCGTCAAGGCCAGGACGCCGACCGCCAGCAGGATCCGAGCCGTTCTGCGAGTCGGTGGGAAGTCCATAAGAGGCTGGAACTCATCCGGCATCGCCTTGGTGGTTCGGG
>DASPXY010001336.1:0-2776 GCA_035637055.1 Gemmataceae bacterium
CCAGTGCCACGGCACGGCGTCGCCGCCTTTCTAACTCAGCGGCTGTCCCTTGGGGTCTCATACCGTGATTCTACTCCCACACCGCCGGTGTGTCTTTAGAAAGGCGGGACGCAGTAGGCCCCGCCAGCCGAACTGGACCGCAGCCGTGCAGCTCGGCTCGCCGGACCGCAGCTGTGCCGGCCCCGTGGTTCGTTCGTTGCGGATCCCTTTCGGGCAGGTTATCCTGTGTCCTAGAAGCCAGGTCGCCCGCATTCCGAACGCCGTCGCGCTTGTGGGTGGGTCACTTCCACCGAGGACATGGCCATGACCGACCGCGTCAAAGATGCCGAAGCCGTCTTCCGCGCCGCCCTGGACAAACCGACGCCCCAGGAGCGTGCCGCCTTTCTCGATGGCGCCTGCGCCGGCCAGCCCGACCTGCTCCAGCGCGTCCGCGACCTGCTGGCGGCCCAGGAGGAATCCGGGGGATCACTCGACGCGCCGCTCGTTGGTCCTGCGACCGTGGACCTGCCACTCCTCAGCGAAGGCCCCGGGACGCAGATCGGGCCGTATAAACTGCTGCAGCACCTCGGCGCGGGCGGCATGGGCGTCGTTTTCCTGGCCGAGCAGCAAGAGCCGGTCCGCCGCCACGTCGCCCTCAAGATCATCAAGGCCGGCATGGACTCCGCCCACGTGCTGGCCCGCTTCGAGGCGGAGCGCCAGGCCCTGGCCCTGATGGACCATCCCAACATCGCCCGCATCCTCGACGCCGGCGCCACCGCGAGCGAGCGGCCCTACGTGGTCATGGAGTTGGTCAAGGGCATCCCCATCACCAAATTCTGCGACCAGGAACACCTCACGCCCCGCGAGCGGCTGGAGTTGTTCATCCCGGTGTGTCAGGCGGTGCAGCACGCCCACCAGAAAGGCATCATCCACCGCGACCTCAAACCCTCCAACGTCCTCATCGCCCTGTACGACGGCAAGGCGGTGCCGAAGGTGATCGACTTTGGGGTGGCCAAGGCGACGGCCCAGAAACTGACGGAGCGCA
This sequence comes from Gemmataceae bacterium, assembly GCA_035637055.1. Taxonomy (GTDB): domain Bacteria; phylum Planctomycetota; class Planctomycetia; order Gemmatales; family Gemmataceae; genus DASPXY01. Next base: position 1,025 of record DASPXY010001336.1, read on the forward strand.
CCCTGTTCACGGAAGTGGGGCAGATGGTCGGCACGTTGGAGTACATGGCGCCCGAGCAGGCCGAACTCAACAACCTCGACATCGACACCCGCGCCGATATCTATGCGCTGGGCGTGCTGCTCTACACGCTGCTGACGGGCTCACCGCCCTTCACGGCCAGGCAGTTGCGCAGCGCGGCGTTCACCGAGATGCTGCGCATGATTCGGGAGGTGGAACCGCCCAAACCGAGCACGCGGCTGTCGTCGTCGGAGGAGCTGCCGGCCATCGCGGCGCGGCGCAAGTTGGAGCCGAGCAAGCTGACCCGGCTGGTGCGCGGCGAGCTGGACTGGATCGTGATGAAATGCCTGGAGAAGGAGCGTGGCCGCCGCTACGACACCGCCAACGGTCTGGCCCGCGACCTCGAGCGCTACCTGCGCGACGAACCGGTGCTGGCGGGACCGCCGACGGCGGCGTATCGGCTGCGCAAGTTGCTGCGACGCAACCGGGGACCGGTGCTGGCGGGCGGTCTCCTGGTGCTGGCGCTGGTAGTCGGCATCGTGGGGACGGCGTGGGGCCTGGTGCGGACGCTGGATGCCGAGGGGCTGGCGCTTCAGCGGCTCACCCGCGCCGAAGATGCCGAGGCCGACGCCAAGGAGAAATGGAAGCGGGCGGAGAAGGCCGAGGCCGAAGCCAGGGACCAGCGCGACAAGGCGAACGCGGCGGAGAAGCAAGCACGCGACGCCCTGGACACCCTGGCGGACGAGGTCGTGGAAACGTTCCTCAGGCAGCACGGCGACCGGCTGGGCGAGAAGGAACGGGCCTTCTTGCGAAAGGTCGCGGGGTTTTACAAACAGTTCACGGCCAACCAGGCCGACTCGCCGGCGACACGGCACTTGCGAGGTTTGGGGTATTATCGCGTCGGCACCTTTTCCGCCGCGCTCAAGGACAACGCCGCCGCGGAACCTGCTTATCGCCAGGCCCTGAAATTGCAGCAGCAGTTGGTCGCCGAGTTCCCCACCGTGCCGGCCTATCGCAAGGAGTTGGCGGCAACCCACAACAACCTGGGAGTTTTGCTGAAGGATCTGGGCCAGGAGGCCGAAGCCGAGATGCACTATCGCCGGGCTATCGACTTGCGGGACAAGTTGGCGGTCGAGTTCCGCGGTGTGCCGCGGTCTCGCCAGCAGCAGGCACAAAGCCACCACAACCTGGCCAATCTCCTGCGCCACCAGGGCCAGCACGGCAAGGCGGGGGAGCATTACCGCATCGCTCAGGAACTGCTGAAGACGCTGGCCGCCGATTTCCCCGCGGTGGCGGACTACCGGCAGGCGGTTGGTCTCAGCCACAGCGACCTGGCCGTCTCGTTCTACGATCAAGGAAAGCACGCCCAGTCCGAGGAGCAATACCGTTTGGGCCAGAACGTGCTGAAACAACTCGCCGCGGACTTCCCCGCCGTGTCAATGCACCGCATGGGGTTGGTCGGCAATCATCTCAACCTGGGTATCTTGCTGGACCAGCAGGGCAAGTACCCGCAGGCCGAAGCACAGTTCCGCCAGGCTCTGGAGTTGGTGAAGAAACTGGTCGCCGACTTTCCCGCCGTGCCGGAGTACCGCCAGGAACTTGCCAGAGCCTACGACAGCCTGGGCAATTTACGACAAAAACAGCGTCAATTCGCGCAAGCCGAGGAGCAACACCGCCTGGCCCTGGAGGTGCGGACCAAGTTGGCCGCCGACTTCCCCACCGAGCCCGCCCACCGCTACCATTTGGGCCTCACCC
>DASPXY010001337.1:0-3634 GCA_035637055.1 Gemmataceae bacterium
TGGGAGAAGCAGGAGATTCTTTGTCTTCTCCCGCCACCCACCACCCGTCACCCGCCACCCGTTGGAGCAGCCGGCCATATTCCGCGGCGAGCGCCTCCCAGAGTGCCTCTTGCCGGAAGTCGCGCAGGACGCGCTCCCGCGCCGCCCGCCCATGTCTGTGCCATAGTTTCGGCTCGCGCAGATAGACCGCGAGCGCTTCCGCCAGCGCCGCAGCGTCGCGGGGGGGAACCAGCAGCCCCGTGCGGCGGTCCTCAATGGCGTCGATGCAGCCGGGAATGCGCGTGGCGATGGTCGGCAGCCCCATCGCCGCCGCCTCCAGCGGGACGACGGGGAACCCTTCACGGTAGGTGGGCAGCACCATGAAGTCCATCGCGGCGTACAGCGGCGGCGTCTCCCAGCACACGCCCGCCAGGTGAATCCGTGGGTCGGAGTGGAACAGCGCCGTGACCTCCGCCGGCACCGGATCTTGCGGCTCGAACGGGCCGACGAGGAACAGGTGCAACTGCGGGAACCGCTCGCGCAATGCACGCCACGCGGCGGCCAGTTCGACCATGCCCTTGTCGCGCACGATGCGGCCGACGAAGCCAACAACCGTGGCCTCGGTGGGAATGCCGTACCGGGCACGGATCGCGGCGCGCGTCCCCTCCGGCAGCCGTCCGGGGTTGAAGCGTCCCACCGCGTCCACGCCGTTGATACTGCCGCCGAGCAACACCTTGATCTTGTCCGCCGGGCACAGCCCCTCGGCGATCGCCACCTCCCTGAGAGAGTGACTGACACAGAAGACCTGATGCGCCAGCCGGCAGGACACGCGTTCCGTCCACGTCAGCAGCTGGCGCCGCATTCCTGTCGCGGTCATCAGCGGCAGGCCGTGGAGATGGTAGACACGCACCGGCACCCGTTCGAGGGTCGCGGCGATCATCCCCAGCAGGCCGCCCTTGGGCGTGTGTCCATGAACGATGACCGGGCGCAGCCGGCGCAGGACGCGCCGGATTCGCGACAGCGCCCGTAGATCTTGCAACGGGGTGATGCGGCGCAGCAACTCCACGGCGTGGACCGGCACCCGCTCCCGCGCGGCGAAGGTGCCGAGCCACTCTCCCGGCGAGGACAGCGCATGCACCTCGAACCCCTGCGCCCGCAGGTATCCCACCTGGCCGATGAGAAATCCCAGCGTCTCGGAGACCGTGGTGATATGGAGCAGCCGCGGCGCGGGCCGCTCAGGCGGGCTTGCCGAGAACCTCATAATCCCTCTCTCCGTTGGTGTTTTTGGCCGGCCCCCACCCGGGCACCTGAGTTTGCCGGATGCCTTCCAGGGCGGCTCGGGCCTGGGCGATCTCCGCAGCAGCGAGCGCGCGGTTGCGCCGTGCAATCAGCCGCCCTTGCAGCCCCAGCCGTGTGCAGGCGGCATACAGGGCGCCCTTCAGATGCGACCGCATCACGAGCAGTACGGTGCGCCACCGCCCGATGGTGGCCGGCCCGTACGTCCGCAGAATCTTGCGGTCGGTCGCCGCGGTGCGCAGATAGTTGGATAGGTTGCCGGAGCGACTCTCGCGGTAGAACACCAGCGGCTCCGGTAGGGCGGCGAAGACACTGTTCTGACACGTCCGGCACCATAACTCGTGGTCTTCGGAACGGACGTAAGCGGGGTCGTAAGGATGGCGGCGAAACCACTCGATGCGGCCCATGACCGAGGGGTGAATGAACAGGCTATGTTTCAGCACCGCTGCGGGTCGAACGTCCGGCGGCGACAGGCCGCGAACGCCCAGGGGTTCGTTCGCCTCGTCGATGGTGTAGGCCCCCGTGCCGATCAACTCGACCTGTGGGTTCGCCTCCAGGAAGGCGACCTGACGTGCCAGCCGCTCCGGGTGCATCAGGTCGTCGGCATCGAGGCGGGCCAGGTATTTGCCTCGCGCCTGCGCCGTGACCTGGTTATGGCGGAACGCCTGCCCGCGATTGACCGAATCCGTCAGCACACGAACGCGAGGATCCGCAACCGACCGTGCGATCGCGAGCGAATCGTCGGTACTGCTGTCATCGGCGAGGATCAACTCCCAGTCCGTGAAGGTCTGGGCGAAGACGGAGCGAATGGTGTCGGCGAGGGTGCCCTGCGCGTTGTAGACCGCGATGCCGATCGACACCATCGGGGCGGGCTGCGAAGACAGGTCATTGTCACCGGACTCGATCATAGCAGTGTTCTCCGCGGGGATGCGGCCTGTTGTGGCACGGTCTCCTGACCGTGCCAGGGCTTGTGACCGCAGGTCTCCGGGAGTAGCGGGAGACCTGCGGTCGGCCCGGTGGCACGGTCAGGAGACCGTGCCACAACGGTTGCGAGCCGCCTGGCAGATCCCGCCACCGTCGCGGCCGAGCCGAGGGCCGCCAGCACCAGCCACCAGTAGCGTTGATAGAACGCCTCGACTCCCAACGAGAAGCCCATCATCGCCAGGTGGGCCGCGACCAGTCCCACGACCAGGGGCTGCCGCCCCGCTCCGACACGCCGGTACACCTGCACCCCCGTCACCAGAAACCACAAGGCGAAGCCGGCGAAGGCGGTAAACCCCCCCACCGCGCCGAACTCCGCCAGGAACCACAAGGCCGAGTTATGCACGATGATGTCGTACTCCTCGTAGTAGCTACCGATGCCCGCGCCGAAGCCGGGATGCTCCAGGAACATCTGTAGGGCGTTCCGGTTGATCTCCAGCCGCTCGTCGATGGTATCGCGCCTGCTGGAAGTGGCCAGCAGAGACTCGAAGCCTTCCTCGCCGGCGGAGTACGCGACCGCCGCTACCCCGACGGCGGCCATCACCAGCACCAGTAGCAGCAACCGGGGATTCCGGGCAGCGCCCACCAGCGTCAGCACCGCGAAGCCGATCCACGCCGAGCGCGAGGACGTCAGCATCAGCCCGGCCGACAGCGAGACCAGACCCAGCAGCCGCAGGCACCGCGACAGCAACGGCCGCTCGCTATCGCCGTCCAGCAGCAGGATCGCGTAGGCGACGGTCAGCAGTCCGCCGTAGGCGTTGGGATCCACGAGCATCCCCGCGAGCCGGTCAACGCCGCCGCTGATCAGGAACTGGAACAGCGGATTCGTGCTGCCGGTGTAGCCGCACCAGAGGAAGGCCGCCGCAGAAGCGGTGTTCAGTACCACGACGGAGAGCACGAACGCTTTCAGGAACCAGCGGAGATCCTCCCAACTGTCCGTCAGGCTGGTGAAACACACGTAGAACGCGAACAGCAGGACGATCCCGCCCATCTTGTTGAGCAGGATGTACTGCGTGACGGAGCCGGTCACGAGGATTTTTGCCAGCGTCCAGACAAGGAACAGGCCGAGCAGCCCGACGTGCCACGGGCTCCACGCCGGTCCGCCGATCCTCCACACGCGCAGTCCCAGCAGCAACGCGGGGAGCAGGAACAGATCGGACGGCGCAAAGCGGATGTCAAAAGGGGTCTCGATCTGGATCGGCATGCAGACGAGATACCCCACCAGCAGCCAGCGCAGCAGCGCCTTCCCCGCCGTGTCCGTGGCCTGTGGTGCTGTCAGGATGTCGCTGGCGGTCTGACTCATCTGGCACTCGTGGCTCGCGTCGTCAGGAAGATGGCCCCGAAGGTGAGCAGGCCGGCCGTGGCGCTGATCACGCTC
>DASPXY010001338.1:0-2705 GCA_035637055.1 Gemmataceae bacterium
GACGAACACCATGCTGCTTGCAGTAGTCGCAAAGACTGCTACACAAGCATTCCTTAAGCCATTCATCATACTCGGGTTGTTTCTTCAGGTTGAGCACTTTCATGAAAAGTGGCCCCTCCAGCGTCGTTCTTGCCCACTCAACCAAGACAGTTGATATTACCTTCCGCTTGTCAGTCCGTTTGTCAGTCCGGAGGCGGCGATATGTGGGACTCCCAATGTACCTCTTGGCGATTTCATCTTTCGTAAGGCGTTGCTGAAACCACCGTTCCAACTTGCCTCTGTGCTTCGCAAATCGGGTCAATAACTCGGCCGTAGATAATGACGGCGGTTCAGACATGATAGTCATGTGATCGTTCTTCACGTTATGATTCCTCGAATAGGCTCCCCTGCTGCTCCCCGTTCGCTTCCGGCCCCTTCTCCTTGTGCCCGTTCTTTGGCCCCTTCTCCTCGACCGTCTCCCAGTCTACCAGTTCAATCGGCGGCGGCACCACGCGCGCGAAATTTGCCCGCTTCACCGCCTCGTGTCCCTTCCCGCCGCGCGACGTTACCTCGTACTTCGCCGGGCCAAACTCCATCGTCTTGCCGCCTGACGTCTCCAGCACGAACTTGTCGAACCGTCCGCCCATCAGCGCCCCGCCCAGGCATGTGTCGCCTTCGTCCAACTTGATACCGATCACACCCTTGCCCACTCCGGAGAGAATGTTGATCTCCTCAATCGGGAAATGAATCACGTGCCCGTTCGCCGAGGCCAGGTAGATTGTCTTCTCCGCGTGCGGCACCGTCACCATCACGACGCGGTCGCCCTCATTCAGTTTGACGTAACGGCGGCCCGCCTTGGTGGACTCGACGCGGAATGGCGCCAGCGGCGTTCGCAACACCTGCCCCTGAGCCGTCACGACCAGTACGTAAGGCGGCGGTGGCTCGCCATTGGCCCCCGGCTGCTCGGCGGGAGTGAAGCGCGGGTCGCTCGTCACCGCGGCGACCACTTTGACCTGATCGGCCAGCTTGAAAAACTTCGTGATCGGCTCGCCGTAGCCCGATGACGCCGGCACCTCGTTGATCGGCATCGTGTAGGCCGTGCCGTCGTCGGCGAAGAAGATTACCTGATCGAGTGTGCTGCCCGGAACCACGGCGACCACCTCGTCGCCCTCGCGCACGCGCGTCGTCTCCACCGACGCCAGACGCCCGACCCGCTTGATCCAGCCGTCGCGCGTCAGCACCACGTTCGTGTTCTCGCGCACGATATACGCCTTCTCGTCGAACTCCGGCGTGTCCTCGCCCGAGGCCATCTTCGTTCGCCGCCGCTCGGCGAACTTCTCCCCCAGGGCCGTCAATTCATCTTTTACGACTCCCCAAAGTTTCTTTTCTGAGGCCAGCAGGGCCTCGATCTTCTCGGCCTGGGCTTTCTTCTCCTTCAGCTCGTCGAGGATCTGCTTGATCTCCAGCTGCGCGATCTTGTAGAGCTGGGCGTCGAGGACCGCAGTCGCCTGCACCTCGTCGATCTTGAACGCCTTGATCAGCTTCTCGGCGGCGTCCTTCTTGCCATTGCTCTCGCGGATCAGCTTCAGCGCTTTGTCGAGCCCGTCGAAGATGATGCGGAAGCCTTCGAGGATGTGAATGCGCTCACGCAACCGCTCCAGCTCGTACTCGAAGCGGCGCCGCACCGTCGCGAAGCGGAAGTCGAGGAAGTGGCGCAGGATCGCCTTGAGTCCCAACCGCTCCGGCCGCACCGTGCCATCCTCGCCGGGAGCCAGGCACGTCAGGTTGTAGGCGAAGTTCTCCTGCAAGGACGTGTGCTTGTAGAGGTACGCCATGATCAGATTCGGGTCGGTGCCCGGCTTGATCTCCATCGCGATCCGCAGGCCGACCTTCTCGCTCGACTCGTTCTGGACGTGCAGCAGTTGCGGCAACTTGCGCGACTCGATGATCTCGCCAACGTCGTTCTCTAACTTGCCCTTGTCCACGCCGTAAGGGATCGACGTGACGATGATCTGCTCCTTGCGGCCACTCTTTTCCGTCGTCCACTCCGCCTGCACCTTGATGCTGCCGGTGCCCTCTTCGTAAATCTTGCGCAGCGTGGCGCGCTCGGTGACGATCTTACCACCAAGAGGGAAGTCGGGGCCCTTGATCTTCTCCAGCAGTTGGGCGGTCGTGGCCTCGGGATTGTCGATGAGCAGCACGCAGGCCCGGACGACCTCGCCGAGATTGTGCGGCGGAATGTTCGTCGCGAGCCCGACGGCGATGCCCGAAGCGCCATTGACGAGCAGGTTCGGGAACTGGGCCGGCAAGACGACCGGCTCGGTCTTGCTGTTGTCGAAGTTCGGACGGAGGCGAATCGGCGTCTGCCGCTGCGGACCGCTTTCCTGTTCGGTCAGGGCCGTCTGGCGCAGTTCGACCAGGAGCCGCTCGGCAACGGGCATGAGCGTTGCCTCGGTGTAGCGATAGTGGGCGGGTGGGTCGCCATCCACCGAGCCGAAGTTCCCCTGCCCATCGACCAGCATCCCCCGCATGACCCACGGCTGCGCCATTCGCACCAGGGCATCGTAAGCGGCGGCATCGCCGTGCGGGTGGTAGGTGCCGATCACAGCGCCCACGATGGTCGCGCATTTGCGCGGCTTCTCCCCTGCCCGCAGGCCGAGATCGTGATACATCGTGTACAGGAGCCGGCGCTGCACCGGCTTGAGGCCGTCGCGCACGTCGGGCAG
>DASPXY010001339.1:0-4177 GCA_035637055.1 Gemmataceae bacterium
CTCAAGGCGGATGTGGCCGCTGCACTCTCTGACGTGCCCACGGTAGGTGCCGCTGGGCTGGCCTGGCGGCCGGCCCTCGACGTGCTGGTAGCGCTGGGTTGTGGCACGGTTCGCCTGTCGTTCGATGCCGACGCCCCCGACAACGCCCATGTCGCCCGCGCCCTGGCGGATTGCTGCGCAGACGCGGGCGCCCGCGGTCTGACTATTGAACTGGAGCGCTGGGATCCAGCCGTTGCCAAAGGCATTGACGATTTGCTCGCGGCCGGCAAAGCACCCGAGGTGCTGCAAGGCGACGCCGTTTTGCAGGCCGTCCGTGAGATACAGGCTTCGGCTAGTGCCGAGGCAGAGCCGGCACCGCCCGATGAGTTGGCCCGCCTGCAAGACGTGCTGAACGCCGGCGGGGCCGAAGCGCTGTTCCGCGACAAGTCCCTGTTGCAGGCGCTGGCGGACCTGGCCGTATCCGACCCTGCTGCCTTCGCCGCGGTCCGCGCCTCGATCCGCGAGCGTGTCTGCGTCCGCGACCTCGACAAGGCCCTGCGCCCCCTCCGCCGCAAAGCCCCCTCGGTGATGGCGCAGATTCGCCGACCTACTCCGAGTTGGACGGTTGCATTTATCGGAACGTCCAGACGGCGGAAGGCCCGGTCCCGGTCGCGCTCTGCAACTTCACCGCGCGCATCGTCGAGGACGTGGTTCACGATGATGGCGCTGAGCAGAGGCGCAGCCTGACGGTGCAGGGAACGCTGGCCGATGGAACGCCGCTGTCGCGGGCCGAAGTGGCGGCCGCGGACTTCGGCCGCATGGAGTGGGTTGTACCGGCCTGGGGGACACGGGCCGTCGTCTACGCGGGCCAGGGGACGCGCGACCATCTACGGGCGGGACTGCAGCTGCTCTCAGGGGAGGTACCGCGGCGCACCCTCTATGGACACACCGGCTGGCGACAGATCGGCGGCGCTTGGTTCTACCTGCACGCCGGCGGCGCGATCGGTGCGGCCGGGTTGACGAGTGACATACCTGTGTCACTGCCTGAGTCCCTGGCCGGTTTCATCCTGCCCGCCCCACCCGAGGGCGCCGAACTGGCTGACGCCGTCCGGGCCAGTCTGGGGATATTGCGTCTCGGGCCGGACCGGCTGACGGTCCCTCTCCTGGCCGCGGTCTATCGTGCAGCGCTCGGTGACACCGACTTCGCCCAGCATTTATCAGGACCGAGCGGCACCTACAAGAGTGAGGGTGTGGCCCTGGCACAGCAACACTTCGGCCGCGGGATGGATGCGCGGCACCTGCCCGCCGCCTGGTCCTCGACAGGCAACGCCTTGGAAGCCCTTGCGTTCGCGGCGAAGGACGCGCTGCTTGTAGTTGATGACTTTTGCCCGGCCGGCTCTTCCGCCAACGTGCAACGCTACCACCGGGAGGCGGACCGGCTCTTCCGCGGCCAAGGTAACCGCGCCGGCCGCCAACGGCTTCGGGCCGACGCCGGTTTGCGGCCAGCAAAGCCGCCGCGGGGGCTGACTCTCTCCACCGGCGAGGACCCCCCCCGCGGTCAGAGCCTCCGCGCCCGACTGTTGGTGCTCGAAATCGCGCGCGGTGACTTCGGCCCCCAACCCCCGGACCCCAACCCCACATTGAGCGCCTGCCAGCGCGATGCGGCTGCCGGGAAGTACGCTGCCGCAATGGCCGGCTTCGTCCGCTGGCTGGCGCCGCAGTACGATGCCGTCCGCGGCCGACTGCGGGGTGAGGTGGCAGAGCTGCGGGATCAAGCCAGCTGCGATGGCCAGCACGCTCGCACGCCCGGTATCGTCGCGGATCTGGCACTTGGGCTGCACTACTTCCTCGACTTCGCGCTGTCCACCGGCGCCATTTCGGAGGAAGAGCGGGCGGAATTGTGGGCGCGTGGCTGGGCGGCCCTGGCCGAAGCCGGCGCGGCGCAGGCGGCCCAGATCGCCACCGCCGAGCCGGCTGGGCTGTTCTTGCGGCTGCTGTGGGCGGCCGTGGCGAGCGGGTCAGCACACATTGCGGACGGCGACGGCAACGCTCCGCGCGAACCGCAGCGCTGGGGCTGGCGGTTCGCAGAGTCCTCCGGCGGGACCGGGCCGCGTTACTGGCCGCAAGGAAAGTGCGTCGGCTGGCTGGACGAAGGCGAACTGTATCTTGAACCGGACGCGAGTTTCGCCGTCGTGCAGAGTTTCGCCCGCGAGCAAAATGAAAGCCTGCCCGTAACGGAATACACCTTGCGGCGCCGCCTCAAAGAGAAGGGGTTGCTTGCCTCTACGGACGCGAACCGCGACAAGCTGACCGTGCGCAAGACGCTGCAGGGGAGACGCCGCGACGTACTGCACATCGCCCAGGATGGGATTGCCACTGCTCCACCGACCGACCCCGAGGAGGCCGACGGGGACGACGAGCCGCCATTCTGAGAACGGAGGCATAGACGATTGGCAGGCGAGTTGGGTACGGCTGCCGTTCGGCGAGCACCCAGGCAGCGCTTGGGGAGGTGTCGGAGACGACGCGCACGACCGACTGAACGAACTTGGTCGGCATCTGACTGGGGGACACGATGAGCGGACCTTTCACGCTGACCATCCCTGACTGGAACCCGACGCCGTTGAACAAACTGCTCGGACACTGGGCGCGGCGTCACAGGTTGAAGCGCGGCGATGCGGACCTGGTCATGTTCTACAGTCGCCTGCAGGGCATCCCGGCCGCGACCGGCCGGCGCCGGGTGTCCTTGCGGGTGACTCTCGGGCCGCGACAGCGGGCACCGGACCCTGATGCGCTGTGGAAATCGACCCTCGACGCGCTGGTGCGCACCGGACTGCTCCTCAACGACGACCGTTTCGACGTCGAGTTGGGGTCGGTCGAGTTCGAGCGCGGGCCGGCGCGGGCCACGGCGATTCTCTTGGAAGACATGCCTCTCGCGCAGGGCGAAGCCCGCCCGGACGTGGTCGGAGGCGCAGAGGTATCCTCGGCAGTGAGCGCAGATGAGCGCATGGCGAAGGGTCACGGCGAGAAACTGAGCACGAAACAGGAGGCGGTGATTGCCGCGCTCCTGAGCGAGCCGACACACGCTGCGGCTGCGGCGAAGGCGGGTATCAGCGCGGCGACCTTGCAGCGCTGGCTCCGCCTGCCCGCGTTCCACTCTGCCTACCGCCGTGCCCGCCGCGAGTTGGTCGCGGGAGCGATTGGGCGGCTCCAGGCCGCGACGGGGTTGGCCGTGGATACGCTCCTCGCCGTGGCCAAGGATGGCAAGCGAGATGGGGACCGCGTGCGCGCCGCGATCGCGCTCCTCGACCATGCGCTGCGCGGCGGCGCCGACCTGGCAGACACCGAGGACGGCATCACGCCTGCTGCCATCGAGGGCACCGGCGACGTGGTGAAACTGTTGGCTGAGCGGTTGCGACAACTCGATGCGGCCGAACTCCCCACCGGCGAGAAATCCAGATTGACGGCGACGCTGGCGGATGCCTTGCTGCGCGCCCTCGGCGTGGATGTCCTCGACAAACGCCTGGAGGCGCTGCAGGGTGTGTTGCTCGGGAGAAAGGCCAAGGGACGATGAACGCCAACGCCGTTGCCAGGCACTACGCCCTGCTGACGCCGGAAGAACGGTTCCAACTGATCCTGGCCGCCGGCGCCCGTGGCGACGACGCGGAACAGGATCGGCTCATCAGGGCCGGGGGGAGGATCACGTACAGCACCTCCGACCATGCACCGTTTGCCCGTGCCTTCGACGAGTTGGCTACCCTGACCTTCATCGAACTGCAGGAAGAGGCCGCCCGCTACACCGATGCCTTGACCCGCGCCACGGACGCCGGCGATCTCTTCGGCGCTACCGACCCCGACGAAGACGACGGCACCGAAGCGGGAGGCCAAGGGAACTGTGTGGAGGCAGACCAGCGCAAGACGAGCGCCGCCGAACGACTGCTCGACCTGGCGCTGGCCGCCGGCTTCGTGCTGCGGACGAAGGCGGAGGGGTGGAAGCTGTTTTGCGAGCGACTGAACGTCCCGGGGTTTGTGTTGTGGCGGCTCTATCCAGGTTTGGACCGCCTGCAGCGTGCCTTGGCCTTGGCGGAGAAAGCCGCGTTCACTGCGGAGGGGTTTCTGCGCTGGGCGAATGCTGTTCGGCCAGCGGGAAAGCCGGGATGGATCGAAGTCCTTCCGACCGTCGAAGGGGTGGCAGCAGCGA
>DASPXY010001340.1:0-2066 GCA_035637055.1 Gemmataceae bacterium
CGTACTCGCCGCCCGTCGGCGTTCTGTTGTTCGGGTAGATGGCGCAGGTGGCCACGGCGTTATTGCAGTACGGCCAGCTGCACCACAGATTCTTGGTGGGGATATCCTCACCGATCATGAAGGTGTTGCTGGTGCCGTCGCGGATGCTCGTCAACGTGCAGCGCACGGGCGCGACGCCGTCGGTACGGAAGAAGATACCGTCGCCCGCGTCGAGGCCATTCGTGCCCGTTGACGGCGGTAGGCCATTGGCGTAGCCAGTCACGGGGTTCCAGCGAGCGTCGCCCCACTGCCAGTTCGCGCCGCACACGCCCTGGTAGTTGGTTGGGCCGACGCCGACGCCGCCGATGTTGCCGAGGTCGGCGCGGTCCTGGAAGACCTTCTTGGAATCCTCGTCGGCCGGGCACAGCAGCGAGGCGATGATTTTCGAGCAGGTCGGGGTGCCGTCCGGGAGAATACTGGTCGTCAGGGTGGGTGGCGTTGCCAGCCCAAGGCCGCCAGCATCGTAGAGGTTCTTCTGCTCGATGTAGGGGAGGATCCTGGCGATCCAGCTCCAGTTGTTCGCGCCGTTAGCGCCCCAGCCCATGCCCGGACCGGCGTTCCGTGGGAGCGTCTTGTAGGTGTCGTTGTAGGTGTGGACGGCGAGCGCGAGCTGTTTGAGGTTGTTCTGGCAAACGCTGCGGGCGGCGGCGGCGCGCACCTGCTGGACGGCGGGGACGAGCAGGCCGATGAGGATTGCGATAATCGCAATCACCACCAGCAACTCGATGAGGGTGAAGGCGAACCGGTGAAGGTTCCGGCGGAGCATAAGGATCTCCTCCCAACAATCAACAATGAGAAAAACGGTAACGACGCGGATGCTCGGTAGGGATCACTTGTTGGCTTCGACGTTGAACTCGTACGCCCCTGCTTTCGGCGACGAGGACACCTCCACAGACAGGGGGGTCTTCGCCGGATCGCCAAATTTCGGGTTGACCAAGGATTTGGCCAGTTCGGGCTTGGTCGAGTCGGCTTCGGTGGCGGCGGCGACCGTGACGTTGTACCAACCAGCCGGGGCGCCGGGCTTGCCATCCGTGTAGATGGTGTAACTGCCGTCCTTGATGTCACCCGCCAGGGCCTTTTTCAAGGTGTTTTGCTTCTTGGCGTCCGGGTGAAACGCGATGGTCCCACGAGCGAGCGCCTTGCCATCGATTGTCACCTTGCCCTCGACTGGGAAAAGGGAAGGGCCTGAGCCGCCACAACCCGACAGGGAGAAGAGCAGGGCAACACACAACAGGCTGGCAAGAATAGATCTAGCACGCGTGGCAATGAATGCGATCATGGGGAGAGCTTCGTGGTTGTTGGGATTGCGTCAGCACAACCTTCGGAGTGGGGCGCACTTCGCCAAGGGGCGAGCTTAGAAGATTCAGTATGAAGGGCAGCGCAGGAAAGATCAAGGAATTTCTTGCTCTTTTCATCCTTTTCTCATCTTGCCGCCTTCGATGAGCGCCTTCACTTCGTCCGCTGGAGTCGTTCGGCAAACTGCGGCCGGAGTTTTTGCTGGTAACCCGGATCGATCACGCCGAGGACGTCGAACTCGGCCTGGGCGCGGGCGCGGTTGCCGGTTTCGAGGGAGGCCATGATCAACAAGGCGCGGGCTTCAGGGCGAAACGGGTCGAGCCGCACGGCAGTCTGGGCGGCCGCGAGGGCCTCGGGCCAGGCCTGCCGGCGCAGCTGAATGAGCGCCAGACGCTCGTGATGGCCGGGGAACTGGGGATAGGCTTCTGTGAGGCGCCGACCGTACTTTTCCGCCAGATCGAGCCGGTCCTGCGCGGCCGCGACCTCAGCGGCCCAGGTCAACGCCTGCTCGCGCTCGGGGGCCTTGGCCAGGGCTGCTTCGAGAGCTTGCAGCGCCTCGTCGAGTCGGCCCTGGGCAAACAAGGCGAAGCCGCGGGCCTCGAGGGCCGGCACGTCATCGGGGGCGCGTGCCACCGCCTTGTCCAGCAGCGGCAGGGCGTGCCGCGTCAGATAGTTGCCGACTTGCCCCCCGCCGGTCTCGAACGCCAGCGCCGCCAACGGGACCGCGGCCA
>DASPXY010001341.1:0-3041 GCA_035637055.1 Gemmataceae bacterium
CCCTGTGGGGGTTGGGGGGAGGGGTTTTCGACATAGCGCAAATGAACCCGTTGGCTGTTCGGAAGGAGGAGATCATGCAACCGACCGTGGAGAAGATCGGCGACGTGACCGTCGTGACCATCAATACGGAGCAACTCGACGCCGGCAACGCCGACGACTTTCGTCAGCAAATGGAGCCGGTGCTGGAGGGCTGCCGCAAACTGGTCCTCGATTTGAGCCGTGTCCGTTTTGTGGACAGTCGCGGATGCGGGGCCATCCTGTCCTGCCTGAAGCGCCTGGCGGAGTCGAAGGGCGACCTCAAACTTTGCAACGTCACCAAGTTTGTGCGGACCGTCTTCGACCTCATCCGCCTGCACAAGATCTGCGAGATTGCCGGCACGCGCGAAGAGGCGATCAAGGCATTCAAATAGTGGTGCAGGGTGAGTGGTGAGTGGTGAGTGAAGACAGCGAAGCCTGCTTGCTTCACTCACCACTCACCACTCACCACTCACCACTATGGAGAGAGCGATGGCCGTCCTGCGCGAGGCGAACGGGCAACTGGAGTTCCCGCTGCACGGCAAGGTGACCGTCCTGGGACGCGACCCAAGTTGCGATATCGTGCTCAGCAGCAGCCAGGTTTCCTCCCAGCACACCCTGCTCATCAACCTCGGCGGCATTTACTACGTAGAAGACCTGAAAAGCCTCAATGGTACCTTCGTCAACGGGGTGCGTGTCGTGCAGCGCACGCGCCTCGCCAGCAACGACCGCCTCGAACTGCCCGACGCGGCGTTCATCTTCCATCAGGACGAGCCCCCGCGCGATCCCCCAGCAACGCAGCCGCTTGGGACGATCGTCTCTTCGCGTGAGCTGGCGCAAGGCCTGCGCGTCGAGGAGGCCCCGGAGGCGAAGTTGCGCGCCATCCTGGAAATGTTCAAGACGCTGGGCAACACACTCAATCTGGAAGAGGTACTCCCGAAAATTCTCGAAAGCCTGTTCGCCATCTTTCCGCAGGCGGACCGCGGCTTCATTCTGTTGCGCGACGCCGCCACCGGACAACTCGCGCCCAAGGCCGTGCGCCACCGCCGGGAACCCGACAACGGGGCCGCCGCCGTGAGCCGCACGGTGATCGACCACGCTCTCGCCACGGGCCACGCCATCCTCAGCGCTGATGCCGGTCAAGATGATCGTTTCGACAGAAGTAAGAGCATCCTGTATCTGCAGCTGCGCTCGGTGATGTGCGTGCCGCTGCTGAGTCAGAAGGGCGACCCGCTCGGCGTGATCCAGATCGACACCCAGGACAAGCGCAACGTCTTCCGGCAGGAGGATCTCGACGTGCTGCTCTGCGCCAGTACCCAGGCGGTGCGGGCCGTGGAACTGGCCCGCCTGCACGAGGAGCAGCGCGACCTGGAGGCCGCCCGCGGCATCCAGCAGAACTTCCTGCCCGGCGAACGGCCGCAGGTTCCGGGGCTGCATTTCTTCGACTACTACGCCCCAATGTCGAGCATCGGCGGCGACTACTACGATTACATCCCGTTGCCGGGGGACCGCCTGGCGATCGCGCTGGGCGACGTGGCGGGCAAGGGGGTCTCGGCGGCGCTGCTGATGGCGCGGCTGTCGGCGGCCGTGCGGTTCTGCCTGGCGACGACGCCGAGCGTGGCCACCGCGGTGCGTCAGCTCAACACCGTCCTGACGCGGGCCTGTGGTGAGGATCGTTTCGTCACGTTTGTTGTGGCCGTGCTCGACCTCGTCCGTTTCACGATGACGGTGGCCAATGCCGGCCACATGCCGCCCCTGCGTCGTCGGGCCGGGGGCAGCGTCGATGTGCTCGGCGAGGAAATCGTCGGTCTGCCGCTGGCCGGGATCGATCGGCCCTATGAGGAGGTCGTCGTCGCGCTGGAGCCTGGCGACCTGGTGTTGCTGTACACCGATGGCGTTACCGAGGCGCGCAACCCCGCCGGGGAGTGGTACGGGGTGGAACGGCTGCGCGCGGCGGTGCGTGAGGCGCCGGCAACGGTGGAGGGCCTGGGAGCGGCCGTCCTGGAGAACGTGCGCCGCTTCGCGGCCGAGCGGCCGCAGAGCGACGATCTGACCATTGTGTGCTTCGGCCGCGAGTGGTCCGGGATGTAGCCCTGACCGCAACCTCGGCGAGCGGGGGGCGTAAGCCCCCTGATGGCGGCGTGTCATCAGGGGGCTTACGCCCCCCGCTCGCCAATGCACCAGATTGACTCAGCGATTGAATGCCGGATCTTCCACGCGATACAGGATCATCCAGGGATCGTTCGTCTCCCGCTGCCACGTCCGCAGTCGCCGCCGCAGGTCGGTCAGTGCCTCGGTATGGGCGGCGTCGCCGGCGAGGTTCCGCAACTCGTTCGGATCCGCCTTGAGGTCGTACAGTTCCTCCTTCGGCCGGTGCAAAAAGGCGGCCACGCTGCGCTGTCCCATCATCTTGTCGCCGCGCTTGCGAATCCCCTGCCAGCTCGCCGAGCCCCACAGGTCCGAGGCAAAGGGATATTCCCGCTCCGGGGCCAGGTTGAGGATGTACTTGTAGCGCGGCGTGATAATCGACCGCATCGGATAGTACATGGTGATGAAGTAGTCAAAAACTGTGTGCGTGAATGGACAAGGAAAAAGGCCGGTGGCGTGCGTCACCATGTCCCGGCCGGGCGGGGTGAGTGTAACGGATTGTGGCGCTGGAGTGAAGAGCGTGTCTGCTCCGCGGAGGGCGTCATCGCCGTTTCCTCCGCGTGGATGCCGCCGGCGTGGGCGCTCCCTCGACGGGCCGGGGCGGCGTTTCGAGTTGGGGCGCCTCGACCTGCAGCCGGAAGCAGGGTTCCAGTCCGTTGTCGAGGGACTGCACCGCGCTGATGAGCGAGCCGCCGAAGCGCGCGACCTTGCCGGCGGCGCTGGGCCTGGCGTTGTGGATTGGCGCCCCGGGCCGGACCAGTTCACGCACGGCGAGCAGCATCTCGACCAGGGCGCGCAACACCTGGCGGATGCTGGGGTCGATGGGTAGATCGCGATTCGGTTTCGCTGGGGTGACCAAGGTAGCTCCTTGCGAGGGG
>DASPXY010001342.1:0-3398 GCA_035637055.1 Gemmataceae bacterium
CCTGGGCGTGCTACTACCGGGCGACGGCGCTACTGGAGTTGGGCCGGGCCGAGGAAGTGTTGCCGGTGCTGGATGAGGCCGACCGGCGCGATCCGGACAAGCCATTTCCGGTCGAGATCCTGCGTGCCTGCGCAACTGCCGCCCTCGGCCGGACCGAGCGTTTCCGCGAACATTTGTGGCGTGTGCTCACGGTCAAGTTATCGACGGTAGATTACCTGACAATTACGGGTTTGGCGAGCCTGTATGGGCGTTTATGGAAGGCGGCGGCGACACTCCCCGAGGAGGATCCCTTGCGGCGCTCGCTGTATCGCCGGTTGCTGCAAACGGGGCTGGCGCCGGAGGACGTCTTCGACGTCGTCCGCCAGCAGGCGGAGCAGTCGGCGAACGTGAATTACTATCGCTGCATGGCGCGGCAGCCGCTCGACGAGCGCTGGCCGGAGTCCCACGGCTGCCTGTCGGGACAGGACAAGTGGTCGGGGTATCGCATGGTCTGGGGGGTGCTGGCTCACGACGAGGAAGCAGCGGGGCGTTACGTGCTGGAGTGGCAGGGGCAATGCTACCCGCTGCCGGCGAGCATCGAGGAGTGTGAGCTGGAGGACGACGGCTACAAGGACAAGTGCGGCGTCGTCTGGCAGGGAGCGCGCTGGGGCATCGTCGCGGAGGAAAAAGACGAGGAGGACGATTCGGAGTGAGGCGAGCCCGCTAGAGCGGATTGCGTTTGAGTGGAGCGGACACAAGCCCGGAGCGCCAGCGCCGGGACACACAAGCCCGGAGCGCCAGCGCCGGGACAGACAAGCCCGGAGCGCCAGCGCCGGGACACACAAGCCCGGAGCGCCAGCGCCGGGACACACAAGCCCGGAGCGCCAGCGCCGGGACGGTAGCCTGGTCCCGTCGCTGGCGCTCCGGGCTTGTGTCCACTACACTCGGCTGCAATGCGCACTAGCTACCCAACCTGCCCAGGCTGCCGCAGCGAAAACTGCTGTTGGCGAGATCCGCCCTCTCGGGGTATACCTGCCGTACGCCCGACCCCTGCGCACAACACAACGGCGCTGCCACGCTCCGCAGTTCATGGAGGAAATTAGATGTGCGGCATTCTCGGCTACGTGGGCCCCAGGGAAGCGGAGCCCATTTTGCTCGAAGGTCTGCGTCGCCTCGAATACCGCGGCTACGATAGCGCCGGCATGGTCACGCTCACCGGCACGCAGCTGCATCTGCGCAAACGCGCCGGCCGCATCGCCGAACTCGCTGCCTACCTCAAGGATCGCCCCGCCCCCGGCTGTCACGGCATCAGTCACACGCGCTGGGCAACGCACGGCCCGGCCAACGACGTCAATGCTCACCCGCACCTTGGCGGTGACACCCTCGTCGCCGTCGTCCATAACGGCGTTATTGAGAACTATGCCGCTCTCAAAAGGCAACTTCAGACCGAGGGCGTCGTCTTCCGCAGTGATACCGATACCGAGGTTATCGCCCAGCTGATCGCCCATCACCTCGACGGCGACCTGGTCGCGGCGGTGCGCAAGGCCCTGGCGATGCTCAAAGGGACTTATGGCCTGGCGGTGGTGAGCCCGCGCTTTCCCGGCCTGCTCGTCGGCGCCCGCCTCGGCAGTCCGCTGGTGCTCGGCATTGGCGAGGGGGAGCACTTCCTCGCCAGCGACCCCAGCGCTCTCATTGGCCACACCGACAAGGTCGTTTACCTGCACGATCATCAGATGTGCGTCCTGACGTCGGGCGACTGGCACATTCTCGATCAGGATAGTGCGCGCGTCGATGCCTGCGTGCAGCAACTCGACTTCTACGTCTCCGGCGACACGGACAAGGGATTGTTCGAGCACCACATGCTCAAGGAGATTTACGAGCAGCCCGAGGCGCTGGAGAACGCCATGCGCGGGCGGCTCAACGACCCAGACTCAAGTGCTCACTTCGGTGGCCTCAATCTCGACACGCAGCAGCTGCGCCGCGCCGAGCGGATCATCTTCACCGCCTGCGGCACGAGCTACCACGCCGCGCTCGTGGGCGAGTATCTCCTGGAGGAGTTCGCCCGCATGCCGGTCGAGGTGGAGTACGCCTCGGAGTTTCGCTATCGCAATCCTCCGATTGATCGCAACACCATCGTCATCACGATCACGCAATCCGGCGAGACGGCCGACACACTCGCCGCCCTGCGCGAGTCCAAGCGCAAGGGCCATCCGACGCTGGCACTATGCAATGTGGTCGGCAGCACCATCGCCCGTGAAGCCGACGGCGGCGTTTACCTCCATGCCGGACCGGAAATCGGCGTCGCGAGTACCAAGGCATTCAGTTCGCAGGTGTGCGTGCTGACAATGCTGGCCCTGTACCTGGGCCGCATGCGTCACTTGTCGAGTTTGCAGGGAACGCAGATGGTGCGCGAGTTGCGCGCCCTCCCCGACGCCATCCGCCGGGCGCTCGGTTGTCACGACGAAGTCCAGCGCATCGCAGCCCGCTATGTCCAGGCCGATAATTTCCTCTATCTAGGGAGGCAATATCTCTATCCACTGGCGCTGGAGGGAGCCTTGAAACTGAAGGAGATCAGTTATATCCACGCCGAGGGCTATCCCGCCGCCGAGATGAAGCACGGTCCGATCGCTCTGGTCGATGAGAACACCCCCTCGGTCTTTCTGGTGCCGCGCGGGCCGGTGTTCGACAAGGTGATGAGCAATTTGGAGGAGATCAAGGCGCGCGGCGGTCCGGTGATTGCCGTCGCCAGCGAGGGCGACGACGAGACGACGGCTCATGTCCTGGATCGAGCCGACGACGTGATTTTCGTGCCGGACGTGCCGGAGTATCTGCAGCCGATCGTCGCCGCGGTGCCGCTGCAGCTGCTGGCATACCACATCGCGCTGCTGCGCGGCTGCGATGTCGATAAGCCGCGCAACCTCGCCAAGAGCGTCACCGTCGAATAGGCCCTTCGCGGACGAGAGGGCAGGTGTGATGAACGACTTCGACCGGGCGGCCCGGCACGCGGTGAAACTGAGGCCAGGAGTGATCATCCCCTGGTTGTTCCCGCGTCTGCGCCAGTTGCACTTTGCCCGCTGGCACGACTCACAGTCGGCGCCGCGGCCCGGCGAACCGGAGCGACGCTGCGACACGCTGGCGGAGTTGCTCGACCCGCAAGGGACCAGCGCCCCGTGGACGGCGGTCATCGAGTTGTTCACGGAGGCCGACGCCGATGCTCTGGACCGCGGCGTGGAGTACGTGGGGCGGTTTCGCCGCGAACTGCGCCACGGGCCCTACGGCCAGGATCGCTACCGGTTTGCCCTGGCTCTGATATTCTTGACCACCGTGCCGGAGCAGACCCACGTCGAGGACGCACTGCCCGGACACGAGGACGACGTCTGCTTCACGGTCCGGCCGCGCGTGTTGGCGCTGGCGCGTGA
>DASPXY010001343.1:0-8256 GCA_035637055.1 Gemmataceae bacterium
GGCGGAACTACGAACAAGAGATTGCTTCCTCCCGCGCTACGGTCGAGGTGCTCCACCCGGGCGCTTGGCGTGGCGCTGCAACGCCGCCTCGGCCTCCACCGTCAAGCGGGCTCCGGCCGCTCCAGCCGCCAGCGTTTCCAGCACCTTCCGGGCCTCCGCGCTCCCGATTTGCTCCAGCACGCCCACCGCCCGGAGATCGACCAGGAGCGCACGCGGCAGTTCTGTCTCCTTCAGGCGTTTCAGCACGAACGTCAGGCGGTTGCGCGTCTCCCCCGCCGCTTGCTGCTTGCGCGCCTCGGTCAGGAGCGGCTCGAATAACGCCGCCAACGACTGCAACTCCTGCATCGCCTGGTCGCGCTTGGTGAACTCATCCTCATCCAGCGCGCTGATGAGCTGCTCGACATGCCGCTTCCGTTCGGCGGCCATCGGCTGCACCTTCTTGTTGAGGAAGGGGACCGAGTCCTGCGCCGCCCCGCGCAGCCGGGTTAGGATCTCCTGCAGCCGGAAATCGTTCTCTGTACCCAGATCCTTCCACAGCGCCTCCAGTTCATCGGCCGGCAAACGCTCCGGGGGCTTCTGCGCCTGGCCGCGCGGCATGGCATACAGGAACACTCCCCCCTTGCCGGGGATGGCCAGCAGCGAGCCGTCTGGGGAAAACACCACAGACTGGCTATGCTCGCCCAGCCGCCAGCGGCCGATCTCCTTGTCGCTGGTCAGGTCGTAGAACATCAGCCCGTCGGTTGAACCGGTCGCCAGGTAAGGCCCGCTGGGGGAAAACGAGGCCGAGCAGAAGAAACCCTGGCAGTCGCCGCGGAAGCGTTCTTTGCCGGTAGCGACCTCCAGGATGCGGACGTGCTTGTCGATGTGGCCGCCGCTGGCAATGTGCTTGCCGTCGGCAGAGAAATGCACGAAGCCAAAGGCAGCGCCGCCGAAGCGTGGCTTCTCGCGCAAGGTGCGGATGCGATTGCCGGTCTGGGCTTCGCAAAGGTAGACCTCGCCGAAGCCCGTGTGGACCGCGAGCAGCTTGCCATCGGGCGAGAAGGCGCCGCCGACGGCGTGATCAAACCGCTCCTCGGCCTGCCAGACCATCTTGCCCGTGGCCGTCTCGACGAGGTGCAGTCCGCGCGCCGCGCCGCTGCTGCCGAGCAGCGCAAACTTGCCCCTGGAAGAAAGAGCCAGGAAGCGCCCGCCGGGCTTCTCGATCTCACGCACCTGCTTCCCCGTCGCCACGTCCCAGAACCGGAACATCCTGTCTTCGCGGCCTTCCGAAACGAGCGTGCGGCCGTCGGCCGAGAAGGCCAGGTGATAGCCATAGTTCTTATCGGGCATCTGCAAACGGGCTTTTTCCTTGCCCGTGCCCACTTCCCAGATGGAGACCGTGGCGCCCTGAGACACGCCCGCCGCGGCCAGTTTGCCGTCGGGCGAGAAGACCATCCCGTGATAGAACCCTTCCGGCCCCTCCAGGAAGCGCACGCGCATTTCCTTCAGGGCGGCGTCCCCCTGGTGCTTCTCCGCGCGCTCCTCCTTCTGCTTCTCGGGTGGCTGCGCGGCGTGGGCGGCGCCGGCAAACAAGAGTACGCCGATGGCAAATAGGCCAGGCGTCAACGACGCTCTTCGGTTCGGGCCTGGGTGACCTCGCGACATGGCTGTTCACCTCCACTTCTTGATGGGAACCGTGGCAGGCACAGTTGCTGCTGGCGGAAGGATGGTTGCAGCTTGTGTCCTCGACAATCACTGCATGGTATCATCCAGGAACCTCGTTGTCGCGTTGAAAGTGATCTGTTGCTCACGCGCCCGTTGCCCTCGGTCTGTCGAGCGTGGATAATCAACCTCGCGTTCGCGCTCATGGGGGGGACTCATGCTGGCAACCTTTCGTCTCACTGCAATTCTCGCCTGCGCCGCTCTCGCGGGCTCGGTTCAGGGACAGTCCGCCGTCACACTCAAGGGCCATACCGACTGGGTGGGCGCCGTCGCGTTCTCCCCGGACGGCAAGACGCTCGCCAGTGCCGGCGCCGACGGCACCGTCCGGCTCTGGGACGCCGCCACCGGAGCGTTAGGGCTGACGTGGACTGCTCACAAGGATCGCATCAGTACCCTGGCGTTCGCACCGGACGGCAAAACGCTCGCCACTGGGAGCTATGACCGGACTATCAAACTCTGGGAAGTCGCCAATCCGAAGCAAGTGCGCACGCTGCGCGGCCATCCTGGAATCGTCACGTCCGTCGCGTTCTCCCCGGACGGCAAGACACTGGCCAGCGGCAGCCTCGACGGGGTTGTCGTTCTGTGGGATGTCGCCGCCGGCAACCGGACGGTCATGCTCAAGCGCCATACGAGCTGGGTCAACTCCGTTGCTTTCGCTCGCGACGGCAAACTGGTGACGGGCAGTTCCGACAACACCGTCCACGTCTGGAGCGGCCAGGCACGGGATTGGCGGCTGCGCGCGCAGACGGCGGCGAGCGAGGGAGAAGTCCGCAGTGTGGCGTTTTCGCCGGACGGTACGAAGGTGGCCATCGGCACGCGGTACGGCACCGTGCGCATCTGGGACATCGGCGAGGACAAACAGATTGCCGTGTTGAAGGGCCACCCCGGCGACGTCTGGGCGGTGGCGTTCGCGCCGGATGGGAAAACGCTCGCGGTCGGCGCCGGCGACTGGGATCGTCCTGGTGAGGTGCGGTTGTGGGACGCCGGAACCTGGAAGATGCGCGGCAGCCTGGCGCACACCGGCGAGGTGCTATGTGTCGCTTACTCGCCTGATGGCCGCTATCTCGCCGCCGGCAGCTGGGACAAGACAGTCAAGGTATGGGATCTGACGACAGCAGAACCCAAGCAGAAATAATCGGAAGCCCACGGGTTGCAACTCGTGGGCTTTTCTCAGGGAGTTTCAACCATGACGATGCTTACCGGCTCACGAGAGCACCTCCTGTTTCCCTGGACCGTTCAGGAACGCGAAGATCCCCTCCTGGAGTTCGATCACGGCGAAGGTGTCTACTTTTTCGATCGTGCCGGGCGCCGCTACCTCGACTTCCTGTCGCAGCTGTTCAACTGCAACCTCGGCCACGGCAATCGCCGCGTCATCGAGGCGATCCAGCGCCAGGCCGAGCGTACCTGTTGCGTCTCGCCGCAATTCCTGACCGAGGAGCGCGCCGCCCTTGGCGCCGCACTGGCGAGGCTCACCCCGGGCGACCTGCACAGTTGCTTCTTCGTCAACAGCGGCAGCGAGGCCGACGATCAGGCGTTCATCCTCGCACGCCTGGTCACGGGGCGGCCGAAAATCTTCGCCAAATACCGTAGTTATCACGGTACGACGCTGGGCGGCCTGGGCGTCGGCGGCGACCCGCGCCGCTCGGCGGTCGAGCCTGGCCCGGCGGGAACGGTGCGCTTCTTCGACCCGTACTGCTACCGTTGCGATTTCGGCAAGCGTTACCCCGAGTGCAACATTCACTGTCTCGACGCCCTGGAACGGCAGTTGCAGCTCGAAAATCCTGCGACCGTCGCGGCCGTCGTCGTCGAGCCGGTGACCGGAGCCGCGGGCGGCTTCCCGCTGCCCGACGGCTACTTACCGCGGCTGCGCCAACTCTGCGACAAGTATGGCATCCTGCTCATCGCGGACGAGGTCATCACCGGCTTCGGCCGCACCGGCGCCTGGTTCGGCGTGGATCACGAAGGAGTCGTGCCGGATATGCTCACTCTGGCGAAGGGGCTAACGTCCGGCTACGTGCCGATGGGGGCGGTGGTGGTCAGCGAGCGCATCGCGCGGCACTTCGAGACGCGCATGTTGCCGCTGGGTAGTACCTACGCGGCCCACCCGCTGGCCTGCGCGGCGGCGCTCGCCTGCCTGGAGGAGTACGAGGAACGCGATCTGATTCCTCACGCCCATGCGATGGGCGAGGTGTTGTTCGCCCGCCTGCGCGACCTGGCGGCGCGGCATGTGCGTGTTGGCGACGTGCGCGGCAAGGGACTCCTGGCCTGTCTGGAGTTGGTGCGCGATTGCCGCAGTGGCGCACCGCTGGTGCCGCCGAACACCGATTCGCCGCTGCCGATGGCAATTCGACGCCGCGCCTGGGACGAGGGCTTGCATCTCCTGGCGCGCGGCAGTCTGTTGGTCCTCGCGCCGCCGCTGATCGTCACGCCCGAGCAGATCGACGAGGCAATCGAGAAATTGGATCGTGTATTGGGGTGGATCGATACCGGCGCTCCTGTTTAAGAAGCACTAACACAACCCCTCCCCCCAACCCCCTCCCCGAAACGGAGAGGGGGAGCAAGCCAAGCGCCATGTCTTCTTCTCCCCCTCTCCGTTTCGGGGAGGGGGCTGGGGGGAGGGGTTGTGTTAGTGCCTCTAACTGCGCTGGTTGACCTGTTCTGCCCGGCGAGAATTTGCTAAGAGGCACTAACGAAAAGGCGAGCGGCGCGGCGTCAGCCCGCCGGTTTTCGCTTCACCGGCGGGCTGACGCCGCGCCGCTCGCCAACAAAGCCACACCCCCGAAAGAGCCCCACCGAGAAGCGCTGCTGTCGGCGCGAACTCGATGCCGGGAGGGCCTCGCCGCATGGACTGGAAGGACACCATTGATTTCTGGCTGATGATGCTGGGATGGGTGGCGGGGCTGACAGTCGCCTTCGCCGTCCTCACCCGCCTGATGCCGTGCAATCCCGGCAAATCCTGGTGGAAGAACCTGCGCGGTGCCGGCACCGATCTCATCTACTGGTTCATCGTGCCGCTCTTTCTGCGCCTCGGACGCACGTTCCTGTTTGCCGCGGGCGTCGTGGTGCTCTGCGGCGGCCAGCAACCGCAGCCATTCTCGGTCAATGAGGTGCCGCTCTGGCTGCAGTGCCTGGTGATCGTGGTACTCCAAGATGTCATGCTCTACGGGCTCCATCGCGCCTTCCACAGCCGCCCGGCCTGGAAGTTCCACGCCATCCACCATTCGCCGCAGGTGCTCGACTGGATGTCCACGGTGCGCTTCCATCCCCTCAACAACCTCTTCGCGTTCGGCCTGGTCAATATCGCCGTGCTGCTGATGGGGTTCTCGCCAGCGGCGCTCGCCATCCTGGAGCCGTTCAACATCATCTACTCGTCGATGGTCCACGCCAACCTGAACTGGACCTTCGGCCCGCTTCGCTACGTCTTCGCCAGCCCGGTGTTTCATCGCTGGCACCACACTTCGCGCGACGAAGGGCTCAACAAGAACTTCGCCTCGACCTTTCCCCTCCTCGATGTGGTTTTTGGAACCTTCTACATGCCGTCGGGCAAGCTACCGGAGCAGTTCGGCAACGGTGACGACGACTTCCCGGCGGGTTTTTGGGGACAATTCCTCTACCCGTTCCGCAGGACGAAGACCCCGCCTCCGCCTCTCCCGCGTCCGCAGGTGCGTCCCGGCAGTCAGCGGAAGAAGAAAGCGGCCTGAGCCCGGCTCTCGTCGGCTCTGCCGCCGATTCCATACGATACGGGCAGTATTCGCGACCGCGAGTCCACCACGAAAGGAGCACCTCGATGAAATGCCTGGTCGCCAAACTGCGCGCGGGTCTGTGGCCGTTGCTTCTGGGAAGTCTGGCAACCCTGGCGGTCTGCGCGCTGTGGGACCGCGGCCGGTTCGGTCCGAGCGAAAGCGACGCCGGCCAGCCCAAGGTGTACGAGAGCGGCATCGTTTGGGAGAAGCCGAAACAGGTCACTCCCGGCACCGATGGCGGCCCCCCTTCCGACGCGATCGTCCTCTTCGACGGCAAGAACATGGGTGCCTGGAAGGGCGGGGAGAAATGGGTCATCGCGGACGGAGCCGCCACCGCGAAAAGTGCCGTGTCCACCAAGCAAGCCTTCGGCGATTGCCAGCTGCACCTCGAATTCGCCAGCCCCAAGGAAGTCAAGGGCAAGGGGCAGGGGCGCGGCAACAACGGTGTCGGCTTCATGGGCGCCCGCTACGAGATTCAGATCCTCGATTCATGGGACAATCCCACCTACCTCGACGGCATGTGTGCCGCCATCTACAAGCAGCGACCACCGATGGTGCATGTCTCGCGCAAGCCGGGCGAATGGCAGACTTATGACATCGTGTTTGAGGCGCCGCGCTTCAAGGACGGCAAACTCGCCCGGCCCGCGTACGTCACGGTGCTGCACAATGGCGTTCTGGTCCACAATCACGTCGAGATCCTCGGGGCGACTGCCTACGATCGCCCGCCGGAGTACAAGGCACACGCGGAGAAGTTACCGCTCGTGCTGATGTATCACGGCGACCCGGTGCGCTTCCGCAACATCTGGATTCGCGAGTTCCGGGAGCTGGAAGGAAAGCGACCGGCAGGGAAGTGACAAGGTGACAGGGTGACAAGCTGACCGGGTGAACGAGTTGTGGCACGGTCTCCTGACCGTGCCACGGGGACCGACCGCAGGTCTCCCTGTGGTGCCCGTATGCCCAGAGGAGACCTGCGGTCAACAGCCGTGGCACGGTCAGGAGACCGTGCCACAACGGCTGTTCTTCTCTGCTGTCTTCATCATTTTGTTCTTCATGATTTTGTCAACCGTTCTGGTCATCTTGTCACTTCTGTCCCTCGTCGAGTACACTTGACCAGATTGCGAAAGCTCAAGATCTTATCCGCGACCCCGGGCCACCGTCATGCCGCCGAAAAAGTGCCTGCCGTTCGAGAAAGAAATCCACGAGATGGAGGAGTTGCTGGCGCAGCTGGAGGCGCACACGAACGGCCAGCTCGGCACCAGTGAGGAAGTGCGCCGCCTGCGCCGCGAACTCGCCAACCTCAAGCGCAAGATTTATAGCGACCTGCAGCCCTGGCAGACGATCCTCGTGGCGCGCCACCCGGAACGGCCGCAGCTGCTCGACTACCTCGACCTGATCTTCGACGAGTTCGTCGAACTGCACGGCGACCGGGCCATCGGCGATGATCGGGCGATCCGCACCGGCTTCGCGCGCCTGGGCGATTACCGCGTGCTGCTCGTCGGCCATCAGAAGGGCCGTACCCTCGAAGAGCGCACCGAGTGTTTCTACGGCTGCGCTCACCCGGAGGGCTATCGCAAGGCGCTGAACAAGATGCGCCTGGCGGCCAAGTTCCGCCTGCCGATTGTCTGCCTGATCGACACGCCGGGCGCCTTTCCCGGCATCGGCGCAGAGGAGCGCGGCCAGGCGCAGTTGATCGCGACGAACCTGCTGGAGATGTCGCGCCTCCCGACGCCAGTCATTTGCGTGGTGGTCGGCGAGGGCGGCTCCGGCGGCGCACTGGGCATTGGCATCGGCGACCGGGTGAGCATGCTGGAGCATGCTTATTACTCGGTGATCAGCCCGGAAGGCTGCGCGGGCATTCTGTGGAAGGAGGCGAACGAGAAAACGAAGCCAATGGCCGCCGAGGCCCTGAAGCTGACGGCGCGCGACCTGTTTCGGCTGCGGATCATCGACGACATCATTCCCGAACCGCTCGGCGGCGCGCACCGCGACCATCGCGAGATGGCCAACACGCTCAAGGCGTACCTCCTGCGCTACCTGCGCGACCTCCGCAACGTCCCTATCGACGACTTGCTGGAGGCTCGTTATCAGAAATTCCGGCGCATGGGCGTGTTCGACGAGGTAGCGGAGGAAAGCGTGCCCTGACACGGATTCAACCCCACGAACCAACGCAGAGGGATCCCCATGAGACGGCATCGAGCACAACCGTGGGCGTTCGTTGTTTTGCTCGCCGCGACGAACCTGGTTATTGGCGGTCCAGGTGATCAGTCGAAGGCGGTCGCCGCTGTCAAAGCCCTCGGCGGAGAGGTTCACACCAAGGATGGCGGCATTGTCGGCGTGAGTTGGGGCGGTTGTGCCATTACCGACGCCGACCTCGCTCACCTCAAGGCCCTGACCGGGCTGCAGACCCTCGACCTCTGAGGCACCCCCATCACGGGCGCCGGTCTGGCGCACGTTCAGGGCCTGACCACTCTGCAGACGCTCAACCTCGACACCAACCCGCTGACCGACGCTGGCCTGGTCCAACTCGGCAAGCTGACGAGTCTGCGCAGCCTCCAGCTCGGCTCGACGCCGGTCACCGACGCCGGTCTGGCGCACCTGCGCGGCCTGATTGCGCTGGAAGTGTTGGAACTCTGGGACACGAAAGTGACCGGGGCTGGCCTGGTACACCTGCAAGGGATGGTCCAGCTGCGGCAACTGGACCTGACCGTCACGCGCGTGGAGGACTCGGGGGCTGCGTTCCTCGCGCGGCTGAAGCGCCTGCGGGTGTTGCGACTCGGCGGGACGGCGATCACCGACGTCGGGCTGAAGCATC
>DASPXY010001344.1:0-5751 GCA_035637055.1 Gemmataceae bacterium
TGGCGCAGGGGCGGACGTGCCGGAAGCGGGTTGCGTCGCCGTCATGACGTGGTTCGTTTCTGCAGCAGCGCCTCGATCTTGCCCAGCAGGCGAGGCAGGTCGATCGGCTTGGTGTCGTAGTCATCGCAGCCTGCTTCGAGCGCCTTGTCACGGTCGTCGGCGAGGGCGTGGGCGGTCAGGGCGATGATCGGGATGGTGCGGGTGGTCTCGCCGGCCCGGAGTTGCCGGGTCGCCTCCCAGCCGTCGATCACCGGCAGGCTCATGTCCATCAGGACGAGATCCGGCGACTGTGTCCGCGCCAGATCGACGCCCTGCTGGCCATCGAGCGCCAGCAGCACCTCGTAGCCCTTACGCTGCAGGCGGCGCGAGAGCATGTCGCGGTTCATTTCGTTGTCTTCGACCAACAACACCCTCGGCATGCCTTCCCTCCCGTCCCTCGTTTAGCCGCGGTTCGGAGAACCGCGCTGCCAGCGCTGCCGTGTTGTGGCACGGTCTCCTGACCGTGCCACCTCTGCCGACCGCAGGTCTCCTCTGGTTTTGGCTGACCAGTCGGGAGACCTTCGGTCGGTCCCCGTGGCACGGTCAGGAGACCGTGCCACAACAGGCTACCTTGCTTGGTACTCTGTACTCCGTACTTCTCAGGAGCTTTTCCCGGCCACGTCGGCCACCACCCGGAAGCCCGTGTAGCGATCGCGGTTCTTCGGCCCCAAACCGTTGCGATAGGCACTGCGGCAGGTCACGGCATGACTGCGCCAGCAGCCCCCGCGCAACACCCGGAACTCACCCGCCGCCGGCCCCTGCGGATTACGCTTCGGGCTGCGCCGATACCAGTCGCCATCGTGCCAGTCCTGGCACCACTCCCAGACGTTGCCGTGCATGTCGTACAGGCCGAAATTGTTCGGCGGATACGAGCCGACCCGTGTCGTCCGCTGCAAAAAATTACCCTTTTCCCCTACTCCATAGGGGAAATTGGCGTCGAAGTTGGCCTGTGCCGCAGTCAGGGTCGGGCCGTAGCAAAACGGCGTGTCGGTGCCGGCGCGACAGGCGTATTCCCATTCGGCCTCGGTCGGCAGGCGATAGACGCGGCCGACGTCCTTCTCCGCCGGAAGCGCTGACAGGCGGCGACAGAACTCGATGGCTTCTTCCCAGTTCACGTTTTCGATGGGATGCTCGGGGCTGCCGCTGGCTTTGGCGTTGAACCGCGCCGGATTGTTCCCCATCACCCGCTCAAATTGCTCCTGCGTCACCGGGTACACCCCAAGGTAGAACGGATTGGCGAGCGTGACCTCGTGCCGCGGCCCCTCCTTTTCGCAGCGACCCGTTTCTGCGGGGGACGACCCCATCTGGAACGAACCGGCCTGAATGAGCACCAGTTTCAGGCCGATGGAGTTGGTCAGCAGCTTGACCAATTCCTGCTCGCGCTTCTCCAGCCCCCCCAGCACGTCCTCAAGGCTGGCGCCGCGGCCGTGGCGCAGTCTACCCGTCGGTGGGCTGGTGCCGGCGACTGGTGCGGTGGGCCGGGACACAGCGGGGCCGAGAAGGTGGGCAAGTCCGGCGGCTCGGGTCGCTGGCGTCGCCGGAGTCGCCAGATCGGCCAGCCGCGAAGCCAGCACCACGGCGTCGCCGGGGCGGGAGGTCGGGTCGTCCTCGAAACACGCTTCCAGCAGGTCGATCAGCCCGGTATGCATGCCGCGCTCGGTCAGGCGGCGCTTCCAGGTCGAGCCGCCGGGGCGACCCGTCGTCAGGCTGCCAGTGAGGAGTTGATACCAGAGGACGCCGAGGGCGTAGATATCGTCGCGCGGATCCGCCGGCTCGCCGCGCAACTGTTCCGGCGAGCGATACACGGTTGCCCCCTGCTCGGGCGACAGCAGCGTATCCACTCCCAGGCCGGTGAGCGTGCAGGCCAGGCCGTCGCCGCTGCGGGCCACAAGAATGCAGGCGGGCCGGAGTTGGCGATGGATCAACGGCGGCAGCATACGATGAAGCGGGGCCAGCGCCTCGGCGAGCTGGCGGATGACCGCGACGACGGCGTCCGGCACCGGCCCGCCCGGCTGACCATGCCACTCGCGCAGCAGCGCCGCCAGGTCGCCCGCCTCGACGTAGTCATACTGCAAACAGGGAGGATCGACGTCGAGAAAGACTTTCCGTAGCCGCTGGACGCCGGGGCGGTCGATCGGTTGCAGGAGCGGCTCGAGCAGGGCGACACTCTCCCCGCGCAGGCGTCCTTTCAGGGCCGGGTTGAGACAGAACTTCAGGGCGGCGGGCGGGGCGTTGGGATTGTTCGGGTCGATAGCCTGCCAGGTTTCGCCGAACGGGCCAGCCTCGATCAGCTCGGTCAACTCCCAGCCGCCAATCCTTGGGGGCCGATCACCGGGCGCGAACCACGGTGTCCGCGGTGGCAGGAGCGTCTGGAGGTCCGCGGGGCCGCGCAGAGCCAGCCAGGCCGGCAGCGTCTGGCCTGTCGGGTCCGAAGGGCGGCGGAGGGCCTGGCGAATGGCGGCGGGGACGTGGAGCAGGTAAGTGCCGACGGCGCGGAGGTTCTCGGCGGTCTGGCCGGGGGCGAGCTTCTTGAGCGCCACCATCGCCGTCTGTCCGCTCTCCAGCGCCGTTTGCCGGGCCAGCGCCTCCACCTCGGCTCGCCGAGTTGGTTCGTCCGTCGCAGATCCCCACAGGGCCCAGGTTTTGGCGGCGAGGGCTGCGTCGCCCTCGATGACCAGATCGCTGAGACCGCTGCGGCTGACCGCGGTGAGGGCGGCCTGACCGAGGGAACTCAGCAGCGCCACAGATGTTTGCATGCTGTTTACTATAGCGCTCTGGGCAGCAAGTCGCAAGACGGGTGGCGGGTGGCGGGTGATGGGTGGCGGGAGAAGACCAAGAATCAGCTTCTTCTCCCGCCACCCATCACCCGCCACCCGCCACCCGCTTGTATTCCCTGTTGACAGGTGTTAGCCTGAACCCCATAACGGCCGCGGGCGCGATGCAGTTCTCCACCCTTCCGGAAGCATCCTTTCATGGCGGAATCGACCGACCCCCAATTTGTCCGTACCTGGCGTGAGGAGCCACAGCCACCGCTGGAGCCAGGACGCTTGCGGCCGGGAATCCGCCGCACGATCTATCTCGTCGTCCTCGGCATGCTGATCCTGGGCGGCACCTTCGCCGGCATGCTGTTCTGGATCAGCCCGGCGCCGAATCCGGCTTTTGTCCCCCTCTTCGTCACCCAGTACCGACCCCAACAGATTGCCCTTCCCGCCAACGCACGCAACGACCGCGAAGCTCTCCAGCAGGGCAGGTTTTTCCCACGCTGGCGCTCGCCAGGCCCCGCGTTCACCGACCGCTATCTCCTGGCACGCGACCTGCTCGGCTTGCGTCAACTGGAGAGCCACGAGACAGTCGTGGTGCATCTCACAGCCCAGGCCCTGCGCGACGACAAGGGCAACGTCGTTGTGCTGCCCGCCGATGCCGACCCGGACCACCTGCAAAGCGGCCTTCCTCTTCGGGACATTTTGCAGGCCCTGCGCGATTGCCCGGCGCAGCACAAATTGCTCATCCTCGACATCATGCGCCCCTTCACCGACCCGCGTCTAGGAGCGCTGACCGACGACATTGCCGCGGGCGCCGCCGCCGAGGTGCAGGCCCTGGACGACCCGAGTTTGCTGGTCCTCTGCGCTTGCGCGCCGGGACAGGTGTCGCTGGCGTCGGAGGCGATGGGGCGATCGGTGTTTAGTTTCTATCTCGAAGAGGGCCTGCGCGGTTGGGCGGACGGCTACGGCGAGGGTAAGCGTGACGGTCATATCTCGGCCCGCGAACTGGCCGCGTTCGTCCGTGCCCGCGTCGATCGCTGGGCGGTAAGCAATCGCGAGACGCGCCAGACGCCGCTGCTGCTCGGCACTGCCCCGGACTTTCTCCTGCGTGCCTACGACGAGAACAAGTCGCCAGGCCATGTCGAAGAAGTAGCCGTCGAAAAGTATCCCAAATCTCTTTTGACGGCGTGGCAGAAGCGCGACCAGATGGATCGGGACGGCACGTATCGGCTGGCTCCCCACCTCGCGCGCCGGGCCGAGGGACTGCTGTTGCGGGCCGAGGAGGCCTGGCGCGGCGGGCTGGGAATGGCGACCATCGAGGCGGAATATCTGCCGGCCTTCGAGCGCGTGCTTGGCGACATTGCCAAAGCGAAAGCGATGCCGTCCCCCGAACCGCAGTCGCTCGCCCTCGCCGCCGCGCTGGGCCAGCAACCTGACCCGGCATTCGAGAAGGCGCTGACGGAACTGCTGACGAAGTTGAAGACCCAGCCGGCAGATTTGAAAGCGGAGGACGCGGCCAAGCAGCGCGTCGCCCTGATCAACGAGTTCGCGACGAAGACCGAGTCGCTGCCGCCGTTCGTTCGTGCCCGGCCGGTCTTCGACCTGGCGACCGCCGAGACCAACCCCGCGCCGGAACGTCTGCTGGCGCTGGAAGGGATGGTGCGGCAGCGCACCGAAACACCGCCGCACTTCACCGAGACGTTGCTGCTGCGGCGCCTGGCCGAACTGGCAGCGCAGAAGGACGCTGCTCCCTGGCCGATAGAGGCCGTGCGCCAGTTGCTCGGCGTGACGCAGCGCGGCGAGCAGGCCGCCAGCCACCCGCGCGCGTTCGCCTGGAACGCCGTCCTGCTCGAACAGGCCGCGCAGGCGCGTCACGAGGGCGAGGTGCTTTTCTGGGCGCGCGGCTACGCTCCGTTGGCGGAGGCCGAGCGGCGACTGAAGAAAGCGGACGAGGTCTACCAGGCGGCCGAATCGCGTGCGGGTATCCTGGAGGCCGCTCTCGACACCTTCGAGGACGCCCTCGCCCTGTTGCCGCCCTACGCCCCGTATCTGGAGGCGGTGCCCCAGAACGTCAAGCCGTGGGACGACGCGGTGAGGACCGCCTGCGACCTGTACGACCTGCTTCACCCGACCGCCGCCGTGGATGACTTGACGCGCGTCACACGTCTTAAAGATTTTACGGAGGAATTAAAGCGTCATTTGGGGGTGCTGCGCCAGTCTTTCGCTGCGGATCGTGTTGCCCAGCTCCAGCGACTGAGCCGCTTGCCGCGGCCGGAGGTCAAGGTGCTGCGCGAGATCGACGCCGTGCTGGCGACGCCATTCCCGAGGGGCGAGGAGCGCGCCGCCCTTGCGGACGCTGGCCGTGAGTTGGAGCGACGCCTGCACGGCAGCGCAGTCGAACGCGACCGCGACGACGACTTGCTGCGTCGGCTCACCGCTCCGCCGCCAGAGTTCGACAGTGCTGCGGCCGCCCGCGAGGAGCGTGTCCGTGCGGAACGGCGGGCGGTGGTGTCGCGAGCCTTGCTGGAGCTGGGCGGCGTGGTACGCGGCGGCCAGCCCGACGCGCTGAGCAAGGCCCTGGACCGTGCCCGGCAGGATAAGGAGATGACGGGCTGGTACGCTCTGGGTGATGCGCTGCGGCGCGCCTGGACGCAACAACTCTCGGAGCGGCTGCAGGCGGAGACGTCGCTGCCCGCTCTGGATCGCCTGAGTCGCATCGTGCCGCCGTTTGACCGGGTGCCGGCGCTGGAGGGCCGCGAGAAGACGCCGGCGGTGCAGCTGCGTCTTGGCGAACGCGCGGCTTTACTGGCCTGGCTTGCGGACGGTTACCGCTATCAGGCTCGCGAGTATCGCTCCGCCCGGCTGGATGCGTCGCTGACCTCGGCGAGCGATTTCTACGAACGCGCCGCCCGTATTTACGGAGCCAGCGGACCGCAAAACTATGTCGAGA
>DASPXY010001345.1:0-2737 GCA_035637055.1 Gemmataceae bacterium
GGTCCGCCGAGCCGGCACGGTGGCGGATGTAGGCATACAGCGGATACCAGTAGGCGCGGCACAGTTCGGCGAGCGCCTCGTCGGCCTGCGGCGAGGCCCGGTCGCGCGCCTGCAGGACGATGCTCCAGTGCGTGGACGGGAACTGCCCCGCGCCGGCAGGGCCCTCGGGAGAGCGCGTCATCTCCTTCCCTCCTCCAGCGATCGCGAAGGGCGTCTTCCCGACCATTTTACTGACTGCGCGTGAAAACCAATTGTCCGCTGCTGCGGGATTCATCGCCGGAGCGAGGCGAGAGCAATCCTGTGCGTCGCGGCCGGAGCCGCGAGCGCCGCCCCCTGGTCCTTGCTTGCCTTGTCGCGCGGTGCGCGTTTCATGAAGGTCTCTTGCTTGAAGCAGGGAGAGGACGGTACGTTGCCCGTCCCGACGCTATTTTGCCTGTCCCGCGGTCGCTCTTCCAGGTAGGTTATCATCAGTTTTTCCGATCTTCCGCAACGATCCCGCCCCTCGCTCGCGGAGTGAGCGCACGCCCAGAAAAGGCCCAGAAAAGAGTGCCATGCCCAAATGAGATGAACCGGCATCTACGGACGGTGTACGCCACCGTCCCACAACGGTTTCATTTGAGATTCTGAGAGTGCCGTACTCGTCTTCACGAGCTGCCTCTCTCGTTGGTTGGATCACCGCTTCGCCATACTGGTATATCAGGGGAGCGACCCCACGGTGCCGTATCAGGCGTTGGTGATCCGAGAGAGCGCCATGCTTTTCTAAGGGTTTACCCCTTGGGGACATTAGGCGTTCTCGGCTCGCGAACCCGCTACGGTGGAGGTCTACTCCCCTGACTCGGTCGATTGTACCGCGCCGACCCCCAGGCGCGCCAACACGATCGGCAGGATGTCCCCAAGCAGTTGGGGGCCCCGCCGCCGACCTTCCTGGATTCTCTGTAGCTCCTCCTGCAGCGGCCGGGCTTCGGCGGTGTGTTCCCGGAGCGGCACTTGCCCGATGGCGGCTTGCAGGTCGCGGAGCGCTTCGGCCACGCCGGTGTCGTGCTCGCGATGGAAAGCGTTCAGCTTATCGAGGATGTAGTGCCGGCCCTGGAGGCAGGGATGGCGAAAGACCTGGCGGCCGGCGACCATCTGAAAAGCGATGCGGCAGAAGCGCAGGGCGACCTTGACGCGCGTGTGCCGGGGGTCCTTGCCCTGGGCAGCCCACTGGGTTGCCAGTGCCCGGAAGTGGTGATTGCAGACGACGAGGTTGTCGGCGATGCCAAGGATGGCGGCGCGGAGGGCGCGGTTGCAGTTACGCACCAGCGGGCCCTTGGCATGGTCCACCTGGTCACTCTGGTATCGGGACGGTCGCAAGCCGGCGCGGCCGGTGATGGACTTGGCGTTGGCATAGTGCTCGATCGGCCCCATCTCGCCGGCGAAGTCGGCGGCGCTGACGACGTTGAGGCCGGGGAAGGAGAGCAGCAGGAGGTAGGGCGTCTGCACCAACCGGGCGGCGCTGTCGCGTTCCAGGGCCTGAATTTCCTGGGTTTTGCGGTGGCGATCGTCGAACAAGGCCAGCGCGATACGCTGGTGCTGGCTGGCGGCGACATCGCCCGGCGCGGCCTGTGCGGCCCAGTCGAGGACGGCCTGAACGGTGCGTTGCTGGAAGCGGATGCCGGCCTGGCGCAGCGACTGACAGAGGGTTGTCACTCCTGCGGCGCGCAGTTGTTCGGTGGTGGGGAAGTGGCGGAGCAGGTGCCAGGGGATGGGACTGTCCCAGAGTTTATCGAAGCAAGCGGCGAAGCCGGGCCTGGCGGCTTCGAGGTGGTCGCGGATCTGGCAGTTGAGGGCGGCGCCTTTGCTGACGAGGTCGCGGCGATGGCGGATGAGCAGTTGCAAGGAGGACCAGGCTTCATCGCGGGGAGCTTCCAGGAGGGCGCAGCCAGTGACGGTGGCGCGATGCAGGGCGGTCAGGTCGGCATCGTCGGTCTTGTTGCCGGGATCGACGGGCAGGCGATACTGTTTGGTGACGAAGGGATGGACGATGCGGGTCTCGAAGCCGGCGGAGCTGAAGGTGCGTTGCACGAGTTGGTGCAGCCGGCCGGTGCGTTCGATGGCGACGAGGCCATCGAGGAGTTGGTGCGCAGCAAATGCTTGGCGGATGTGGGCGACAGCGGCGTCGAGGTCAGGTCGGTTGTGCGCGACCCAGGTGGGCGGGAGGAGGACGCGGCCGTAGAAATCGGCGAGGAGGAACTTGGAGCGTGTCTTGGCGCAGTCGAAGCAGACAATGCCGAAGTGCTCGGGCCCGACGAACTGGACACGTGGATGGAGAACGCCGCGGGGCTTGCCAACAGAGTGGACGGAAGAGCGCCGCGACGGGCGCCGGCGGGTACGGGGAGTGGCCATGAGAGGAGCCTCCAGAGAAAGGGACAAGGCTCATCTCATTTTGTCAGCTGACGGTCCGGAGTGGAATTTTTTCGATAAAACCCACATACCAGGGGACATTCAAGATTATCAGGCCGACCAAACCGTTGCAGCAGACAGGGCTGGCTTTGAGGGAAAAGAGTGTCTGGTCAGCGGCGTGTTACCTCTCGCTTTCCGCCGCACTCTGACCAGGAGCGTCCCGGGCACACGCGTCCGCCGCACCGACGGTCAGCCCGGACAGTGGACCGTCTAGCGCAGGGTCGAGGGAGGGATATCCGAATGGTGCGGCGGTTTGTTGCGCGCCGGTGCGCGCTGCGCAGTCGTTGGACAGAGC
>DASPXY010001346.1:0-2093 GCA_035637055.1 Gemmataceae bacterium
AGACCGTCGGACCGCCGACTTCCGGGGGTTTTGGCACATCCTGAATGCCGGCGACCAGCGTTGCGCTCGTGAACTCGGCGAGCAGAATCACGGCGGCCGATCTCATCGCTTGGTATTTGTCTTCATCGCGAGCCCGGATGACAGGTTGAAGTGCCTGAGGCCAAGGCTGTGCAATGGCGACCGGGCAGGCGGCAATGATTCCGGCTATCAGACGTGATTTCAGGGTCACACCTAAATGACACCCGTGGAGGCTGGAAAGTGCCCGTCACCCAGATCCGCCCCTCACGGGCTATGCTACTGAGAGGATTGCTCCGGGTGTATCGGCTCGCTCGGCTCGCTCGACCATCAAGGGCATCCCGCCACATTCGTCACTCCCACCATTTGGAGGTCCAGCCTTATATTCGTCTTGTGGGCGGCAAACGCCAGCTTATATCGGGAACGACCGACGAAAACGAGGCAAGGACAGGGAAAATAGGATGGCAACAAGAAAGGAGACAAACATGCAACAGCTGAGAGGGAATCTTCCAAAGAACACACCCCAGATCGTGTCGCCGCAGGAGTGGGAGACTGCACGCCAGCAGCTTCTCGTGAAGGAGAAGGCTTTGACCCGCGCTCGTGACGCGCTGGCCGCCGAACGTCGGCGGATGCCCTGGATGGCCGTCGACAAGGCGTACGAATTCGAGGGGCCCCGGGGCAAGGTGAGCCTGCTGGACCTGTTCGAGGGCCGCCGGCAGTTGATCGTCTATCGCGCCTTCTTTGAGCCCGGGGTGTTCGGCTGGCCCGAGCACGCTTGCCGCGGTTGCTCCCTGGGCGCCGATCAGGTCGGCCACCTGGCCCATCTGAACGCCCGCGACACTACGCTCGCGTACGCCTCGCGCGCTCCACAGAATGACATCCAGCGCCTGAAGGCACGAATGGGCTGGAAGATGCCGTGGTACACCATGGCCGACAGCTTCGACAAAGACTTCGGCGTGGACGAGTGGCACGGCCACAATGTATTCATCCGCGACGACCACGCCAAGATCTTCCGGACCTACTTCATCAACAACCGCGGCGACGAGGCTATGGGGACCACCTGGAGCTACCTCGATCTCACGTCGCTGGGCCGTCAAGAGACTTGGGAGGACTCGCCCGAGGGTTACCCCCAGACCCCGCCGTACAAATGGTGGAACTGGCACGACAACTACGACGCAGAGGCCTCGCCTGACCCGAAGTGGATCGACATAATCACCGACCCTCAAGAAGCAGCCCGAAAGCGCGAGGCAGAGGAGAAAGCATGACCGCGAGGGATGCCGATGCCGGCGGCTGGACGATGTCGATGGCGTGGATGGCCGACCGGCGAGGTGAGTTCCTTCACATCCGTTCACCGCGCTGCCGCCGGTCACCGGCACGCGGGCCGCATACTGGGGAAATGCGGAAAATGCGTGCCGTACAGGTCACCCGTCCGGGTGCTGCATTCGAGTTGGTGGAGCGCGAGGTGCCGGAGCCCGGCCCCGGCGCTGTTCGAATCCAGGTCCAGGCCTGCGGAATCTGCCACAGCGACGTGCTCGTCCGGGACGGAGTCTGGCCCGGAATTCAATACCCGCGCGTTCCCGGGCATGAGGTCGCCGGCGTGATCGACGCGGTCGGCCCCGGCGTCGCCCGATGGACCGTGGGCCAGCGCGCCGGCGTCGGCTGGCACGGCGGATACTGCGGGTACTGTGACGCCTGCCGCCGCGGACTGTTCTTCGCGTGTCAGACCGCCATGCTGATCACCGGCATCACGTCCGACGGCGGTTATGCCGAGTACATGGTCGCTCCGGCAAGCGCGGTCGCCCTCGTGCCGGATGCGCTGTCGCCCGTGGAAGCGGCCCCGCTGATGTGCGCCGGCGTGACGACGTTCAACGCGCTGCGCAACAGCGGTGCCCGGCCAGGCGACCTCGTCGCGGTCCTCGGCCTCGGCGGGCTCGGCCACCTGGGCGTCCAGTACGCGGCGCGGATGGGGTTCCGCACCGCCGCGATCGCCCGGGGTAAGGACAAGGAGCCGCTCGCCCGGCAGCTCGGCGCGGCGCACTACATCGACAGCCAGGCCGCCGACCCCGCCGCAGAGTTGG
>DASPXY010001347.1:0-2982 GCA_035637055.1 Gemmataceae bacterium
CGCTGGCAGGTCGCGCTGTTTCTGGAGCAGTTCAAAGACCACAAAGTCCGTGCGTGCTTGAACGAGGAACAACCGCTGGGATGGCGTCATGCCCCGCGCCTCCAGACTCCTTTCCCATCGAGGGACCACCCCGGCGGCAGCTGTGAGGGATCCTGCTTGATCTGCTCCAACTGGTCGCTATTGACGTCGGCAACGAGCAAGTGGAAGGACGCCCCTTCGACCTCCAGCCCGAAGTCGATTGCTTCCGTCCTGCCCTCAGGGCCCGCGAGGCGGTCGCTCAACTCCAACAAGCGAATTTCGTCGGGCGGCGCTCCGCGCGGCAAGTACCACACTTCGCGGATGCCGTGATCAATGAAGAGGTGTGTTTTTGCCACCCAGGCGGCCACTTCGTCTCGACTTTTCCCCGCCGGCAAGTCCGGCTCTTGCTCGCGCTCACGGCGGCGGAGGCGGGAGACTTCGTCAAGATCGTCGAGATGCTTGAACCATTTGTCCGCGTCAAGTTTCACCAGATAGTCCACATCGGGATGGAGCTTGACGTAATCGGACCAGGAGCCGAACACAACAGCCGTACCTGCAACCGGCTGATACCCCGCGGCGCGCCGGTCG
The DNA here is from genome assembly GCA_035637055.1 of Gemmataceae bacterium. GTDB lineage: Bacteria > Planctomycetota > Planctomycetia > Gemmatales > Gemmataceae > DASPXY01. Next base: position 607 of record DASPXY010001347.1, read on the forward strand.
CTACGGTACTTGAATACCTTGTAGTGCTTCGGCTTGTCCGGCTTTCGCCCCACGCAAGCCTCGGGGCGGGCCTCGCCATCCGGCCAGCTGTGCACCGCTTCCATGTCATAGTCGAGGCTAACACCCTCAATCACATTTCCCTTGTAGCCGTCCTTCCGCGGATCATTCCAGGTGAAGACGAGATAGGTTGCCCCATGACGCGTATCTTTGACGAGAAACACGACGCCCCTCCCAAAACTGCCTGCCATCTGAGCAGTGTGTCGCGCATCGCTGGCGCTTCGTGAACGCTTACAGTAGCATTTTACCCCGCCAGCACTGTTGCCGGCAATTGCTATAGTCACGTCCCTCGATGAACGACATAGTGAAGACGGCTTCATTCCGCCTGGCTCGCTGAGGTGGCGACTGTGCCTGCTATCGTGTCCGTCCTCTGTGGCCGTGCTGGCTCCGGCAAGACGCAGCGTCTGCTGGAGCGCTACCGTTCCGCCGTGCGCGCTGCCCCGGGTTCGGCCCTCTGGCTGGCCCCAACGCATCGCGCCGCCCTCACTGTGCGCCAGCGCCTTGCCAACGACGGGCAGGGTTTCCTCGCCCCGAATCTGCTCACCTTTCAGGACTTCGCCGACGAGGTGATCCGCTGCGACGATCCCACCGCGCGACCACTCCCACGTGTCCAGCGCCGCCTGCTCGCTGATGATCTCGTCGCCGAATTGCACGCCAAGGGGCAACTCCCCCACTTTCACGGCGTCATCGACACACGCGGCTTCGGCGAATCGGTCTTCACCCTGCTCGCCGAGTTGAAGCAGAACGAGATCTGGCCCGAACAATTTGCCGCTGCCGTTGCCCGTCGAGCCGAGCCGAAGCAAAATGCCAAGGCCGGCACGCGCAAGGAGGAGCAGTGCGCCCTGCTTTATACCGCCTATCAGGAGCGGTTAACTAGCCATCAACTCTACGATCCGGAGGGTCGTCTCTGGTACGCGCGCGATCTTCTCGGCCGCGGCGCTCGCCATCCGTTCGAGGCCGTTCGGGTCGTCTTCGTGGACGGTTTCACCGACTTCACGCGCACGCAGCATGAAATCCTGCAGACGCTGGCGACATGGACCGAAGAACTGTGGTTGACGCTGCCCGACGATGCCGGCGACGAGCGTGCAGAACTCTTCACCCGGCCGCGCGCCACCCTCCTTCGTCTGCAGCCGTTGCGGCCCGAAGTCATCCGGCTGGTTCCCGCCCCCTCACCCGAACTGCCCGCCGGGCTGGCTCACCTCGAACGTGAACTTTTCCGACCGCTCAAGCAGGTAGTACGTTCCCCCGACGCTACGGGCCTGCAGTTCCTCGAGGCCCCAGGCAACGTCGGCGAGGCGCGCCTGGTCGCCCGGCAGATTCGGCTTCTGCTGCTGCAAGGGGTGCCTGCCGACGACATCCTCGTCACCGTGCGCGACGTGTTGCCCTACGCCGACTTGCTGCGCGAGGTCTTCGGCGAGTACGGCATTCCGCTCGACGTGGAGGGCGCCGAGCCGTTGCTGCGGAACCCTGCCGTCGCTACCCTGCTGCGCGTCCTGCGTCTGCCCGACGAGGACTGGCCTTTCGCCGCGGTGACGGCCCTGCTGCGCAGCGGCTACTTCCGCCCCGATTGGCCAGCGGTCCGTGACTGCCCCGCCATCGCCCAGCACAGTGAAGCCCTGCTGCGCCTGCTGGGCGAACCGCGCGGCCGCGAGACCTATCTGCGGGCAATTCGTCGCTGGGCCGAGAACCCGCCCCCCGCCCTGGAGGACGAACAAGCCGAGGGGTCGCGCCGCAAGCGCAAGCACGAGTTGGCCGTTCGCTGCCGCAGTTTCCTCGAACAGTTTTTCCACACCTGGGACCACGCCCCGCAGCGCGCCCCGCTCGCCGAACACGCCGCCTGGCTGCGCCGCCTCGCCGACGAACTCGGCATCAGCCGCACGGCCGCGGAGTCCGACCGCGACGGTACGGCCTTAACGCGGCTGTGGGACGAACTCGAGCGCTGGCTGGTCGTCGAGCGCCGGCTGCACGGCCGCATTGTCGATCGTGTCCAGTTCCACCGCATCCTGACCGCTCTCGCCGCCGAGGCCGGCCTGGCGCGCACGCCGCGCGGCTCAGGGCGAGTGCGCGTCCTGTCAGCCCCCTTGGCGCGCACTTTGGAGGCCGCGTATGTCTTCGTCATGGGGCTGGGCGAGCGCAGTTTCCCACGCTTGACCGCCCCCGACACGCTTTTCGACGAACAGGAGCGGCAAGTGTTCCGCCAGGCAGGGCTGGACTTCCCCGTGCTGGGCGACCTGATGCCCGACGAGATGCTGCTGTTCTATCAGGTGGTGACGCGAGCCCAGCGCCGCCTGGTGCTCAGTTACCCTGCCCTCGATGACA